>CBIMJO010000309.1:0-8646 GCA_966244135.1 uncultured Actinocrispum sp.
CGAGCATGCCGGTTCCGCCCAGGACAAGCGCACGTCGTTGTGGCGGCATCGCCTCAGGCTACCCAGCCGTCCCGATTCCGCAAGGTCATCCGGTTGGACTGTTCGGGTGGCGTCGCCCGGCTTCAGCGCAGGTCGAGCAGGTCGGCCACGTGCGCCGGCTCACCGGTGCCGCGGCTGTGGTTGGCGGCGAACCCGACGAGCAATGACAACGCGCCATCACGGTGGTCGGCCCTGCGGTTCAATGGGTCCTCGCGCGGGCGGAAGAGGTCCCGCAGCATCCGGGCGTCCGCACCGCCATGCCCGGACCGGTCGAACCGCAAGGGAACCGCGAACGGCGGCTGCCAGAACGGGTGCACCGTCAGCGTCGCCCACCCCGCCTCGGTTTCCTTGTCCTCGTTGAGGCTGACGTGGTCGTTCTCGACGACTTCCAGCTCCAGCCGGCCCTTGCTGCCGTTGATCATCACCCGGTAGCCCTCCCACGGCGAGTAGGCCGTCAGGTGGTAGGTCACGTTCACCCCGTTGGCGTAACGGATCAGCACGGCCATGTCGTCCTCAATGGACACGCCGTCGCCGAAGACGTTCCGGTCGCGGTGGTAGCCGTCCTCGTGCTCGGCCTCCAGGTAGAGCTTGGTCAGCCGGGCGTCCTCGGCCAGGTGCAGGGCGAACGGGTCGGCGGCCGCCGCGGGCTCGCGGTCGGCCCGCTCGTAGTCGCGGGCGTACCCGTGGCGGACGCCGTTCTCCTTGCCGTAGAAGAAAAGCCGCTGCTGCGCGTACACCGTCTCCGGGGCGGCGCCGATCCACCAGTTGAGCAGATCGAAGTGGTGGGTGGCCTTGTGCACCATCAGGCCGCCGGAGTTGGCCCGGTCCCGGTGCCAGCGGCGGAAGTAGTCGGCGCCGTGCCGGATGTCCAGCAGCCACTCGAAGTGCACCGAGCCGATGGTGCCGATCTCCCCGCGCAGCAGCAGTTCCCGGACCTTCTCGTGCACCGGGTTGTAGCGGTAGTTGAACGTGACCGTGAGCCTGCCGTCGTTGCGGTGCACGGCTTCCAGGATCTTGGCGCAACTGGGCGCGTCCACCGTCATCGGCTTCTCGGTGATCACATCCCGCCCGGCGTCCAGCGCCTCGATGATGTACGTGTCGTGAAACCGGTCCACCGTGGTGACGATGACCGTGTCGACCCGCTGCTCATCCAGCATCCGCAGGAAGTCCCCCGCCCGGTACTCCGCCACCGGCTGTCCGCCCAGCCGCGCGATCAGGTCGTTGTGCGCCGCCATCCGCGTCCCGTTCACATCCGCCAGCCCCACCACCTCCCCTGCCCCGCCCACCAGTCCCCGCACGTACAACTCCGCCCGGGCGCCCGCCCCCACCACCGCATAGCGCCCCATCGCCGCCTCCTCTGTAAACGTTTACATCACCCTAGCGAAAATCCTCCCGGTGGTCGAAGGCCCATTGCGTGTACCTGGACACCGGCGCGGACCAGGCCCCTCACTGGCTCAGCCGCCGGTACCGGCGCACGGACAGCGGCACGAAGATGGCGAGCAGCGCCGACGGCCACAGCACGGCGAGCAGCATCGAGTGTTGTGCGGCCCATGAGGTTCCCTGCAGGCCAGGGTTGCCGAACAGCTCACGGATCGCGCCGACGGTGGCGGACAACGGGTTCCACTCGGCGATCGTGCCGAGCCAGCCGGGCATCAGCTCGGGCGACACGAAGGTGTTCGCGATCATGGTGAGGGGGAACAGCAGGCCCCAGATCGCGGCGCCGGTCTCGGGGGTGGGCAGCAGGAGTCCGATGTAGATGCCCACCCAGATGGCGGCGAACCGCAGCAGCAACAACAAGGCCACTGCCACCAGCACGTCCCCGAACCCGTTGTGCCACCGCCAGCCCACGATGAGCCCGCAGGTCATCAGCATGACGAGGTCGATCATGGAGTTGAGCACGTCCGCGAGGCTGCGGCCGAGGACCACGCCCGAGCGGGACATCGGCATCGAGCGGAACCGGTTGGTGATCCCGCGGGCCTTGTCGGTGGAGATCGCGGTCATGGTCGCGCCGATGCCGAAGATCATGGCCTGGCCGAACATCCCCGGTAACAGGAACTCGCGGTAGTCCCCGCCGCCGGCCACGGACATCGCGCTGCCGAAGACGAACCCGAACAGCAGCACCGACACGATCGGGTACAACAGGCCCGCGATGATCTGCGCGGGCTGGCGGGTCCACGTGGTCAGCGTGCGGTGCGTGAGCGCCCACGCATCGACTGCGCCCCAACGGAAACGTTCGCCGGGGGTGCGCGGGATCGGGGGTGTCGTCATGCCGCCACCGCCTTGTGGCCGGTCAGGCGCAGGAACACCTCGTCGAGCGTGGGCCGCCGCAGGTGGATGTCCTCGACGTCGATCCCCGCGTCGGCCAGCACGACCACGGTCTGGGTCAGCGCGGCCACACGGTCGGACACCGCGCACGTGATGCTCCGGGTGTCCGCGTCGACCGCGGGTACCCCCAGGGCCGCGCGGGCGACGAGTTCCACCGCCTTGGCCAGGTCCTGGCCGGACCGCAGCACGACCTCGATGTGGTCGCCCGCGACCTGCGATTTCAGCTGCTCCGGCGTGCCGGACGCGATCACCCGGCCGCTGTCGATCACCGCGATCCGGTCGGCCAGCTGGTCGGCCTCGTCGAGGTACTGGGTGGTCAGCACGAGCGTCGTGCCGTTGCGCACCAGCTCGCGCAGCGCCAGCCAGACCTCGTTGCGGTTGCGCGGGTCCAGGCCGGTGGTCGGTTCGTCCAGGAACAGCACCGCGGGCGCCATGATCAGGCTCGCGGCCAGGTCGAGCCGCCTTCGCATGCCGCCGGAGTACGTCCTGAGCGGCTTGTCCGCCGCCTCGGTGAGGTGGAACTGCTCCAGCAGCTCGGCCGCCCGGTGGCGGGCCCGCCGAAGCCCGAGGTGGTACAGCCGGCCGAACATCACCAGGTTGTCCCGGCCGGTGAGCACCTCGTCCAGCGCGGGCTCCTGGCTGTTCAGGCCGATCCGGTAGCGCACTTCGGCGGCCTGGGTCGCCACGTCGAACCCAGCGACGGACGCCTGTCCGGCGTCGAACCGGATCAACGTGGTCAGCGCCTTCACCGCGGTTGTCTTGCCCGCGCCGTTCGGCCCGAGCAGCCCGCAGACCGTGCCCGCGGGCACGGTCAGGCTGAACCCGTCCAGCGCTTTCGTCTCGCCATATCTCTTGTGCAGCCCTCGGGCCGACACAGCGTCGGTCATCGATCCCCCAAACTGGGTACAGTGTACTCGGTACTTCGTACACTGTACCCAGTTTTACGATGGACGCAAATGACTACCGAATACGGCGGCACCGGCGACATCTCCCGCAGCATGGAACTGCTGTGGGGCACCCAGGAACGCCCGACCAGGGGCCCCAAGCCGAGCCTGACCCTGGAGGGGATCGTGCGGGCCGCGCTCGAGCTGGCCGACGCGGAGGGGATCACCGCGCTGTCCATGCGCCGGGTGGCCGCGAAGCTCGAGGTCGGCACGATGTCGCTGTACCGGTACATCCCCAGCAAGGCCGAGCTGCTCGACCTGATGCTCGACCACATCTACGGCGACGACCTCGCGCCACCGGACGCCGGCCACGGCTGGCGCAAGGGTCTCGAACAGGTCGCCAACAGCACCTGGGCGCTCTGCAACAGACACGCGTGGCTGCAGCATGTCTCCGGTGCCCGTGCCCTGCTGGGCCCGAACGCCACCCGGAGTTTCGAGTACTCCCTGGCCGTGCTGGCCGGTACCGGGCTCACCGACGGCGAACGGGTGAGCACCATCGTCGCGGTGAACAACTACGTGACCGGCTATGCGCGCGCGGCCGCCGAAGCGGCCGAGGCGCCCAAACGCACCGGCGTGACCGACGAGCAGTTCTGGAGCGCGCAGGAACCTTTCCTCGTCAAGGCCATGCAGAGCGGCGAGTTCCCGCAGATGGCCGCGTTGGACCCGAACGTGTTCAGCGAGGTCTACGCCTCGTTCGAGTTCGGCCTTCAGCGGCTGCTGGACGGCATCGAGGCCTACATCGAGGCGAAGCGCTGACCCATGGACTTCTACGAGGCCGTCGCGCGGCGGCGGGATGTGCGCGCGGAGTTCACCGGCGAGCCGGTCGGCGACGAGGTGCTGTACCGGATCCTGCGGGCCGCGCACTCCGCGCCGAGCGTGGGCATGAGCCAGCCGTGGGACTTCATCCTCGTGCGGGATCCGGTGACCCGCAAGGCTTTCCACACCCACGTGGCCGAGCGGCGGGACGAGTTCGCGGCCACTCTGGACGGTGAACGGGCGTCGACGTTCCAGCGAATCAAGATCGAGGGCATCCTCGAGTCGTCACTGTCCATTGTGGTGACTTATTCGCCCGATCGCGGTTCCCCGGCGGTCCTGGGGCGGCACACGATCGCCGACACCGGCCTGTACTCGGTCTGCCTGGCCATCCAGAACCTCTGGCTGGCCGCGACCGCGGAGGACCTGGGCGTCGGCTGGGTGAGCTTCTACGACGAGGAGTTCCTGGCGTCGCTGCTGGACATCCCGGACGGAGTGCGGCCGGTGGCCTGGCTGTGCCTCGGGCCGGTGTCCCGGCTGCACTCCGTTCCGGACCTGGAACGCCACGGCTGGCGCTCCCGCCTCCCGCTGGAAGCCGTCCTGCATGAAGAGAAGTTCTAACCGGCGAACGGCTTGTTCTCGTCGTACGGACGGCGTTCGGTGAGGCTGAACCAGCTGCCGGAGTCGTCGCGGAAGATCGCCTCGACGCCGTAGGGGCGCTCGGCGGGTTCCTGGAGGAAGACCACGCCGTTGGCGGACAGCTGTTCGTAGGTCTTGCGGCAGTCGTCGGTGCCGAACACGCCGCCGCCGAGGGCGCCCTTGGCGATCAGGTCGCGGATCTGCTTCTCGGTCTCCGGGTCGTGCGCGGGCCGGCCGGGTTCCATCAGGACCAGCTGGACCTCCGGCTGGCCGGGGGCGCCGACGGTGAGCCAGCTGAACGTGTCGGTCTTCAGCTCCTCGCGCACCTCCAGGCCCAGCTTCTCGGCGTAGAACCTCTTGGCCGCGGCCTGGTCCAGGACCCAGATCGTGCTGTGAGTGAAGCTTGTAATCATGCCGGGAACGCTAATCCCCGGACGGGCCCGGCGCCTTCTCCGTTGTTGCGGGGAGCGTCCACGTCATCAGGAAGCACCCGGGGATCGGCGCCGCCGCCGGGTGCCTGACCCGGTACTCGGTCGGGGACATCCCGACGACCTCGGTGAACCGGCTGGAGAAGGACCCGAGGCTGGAGAACCCGACCAGCATGCAGATCTCCGTCACGGTCAGGTTCACCGACCGCAGCAGGTCCTTGGCCCGCTCGATCCGCCGCAGGGTCAGATACGGCCCTGGGGTATGCCCGTAGGCCGCCCGGAACGACCGCACGAAGTGGAACCGGGAGCACCCCGCCGCCCTCGCCAGATCGTCCAGCACCAACGGCGACGCGTACTCCCGGTCCATCAGATCCTTCGCCCGCCGCAGATGCGCCACCCCCGGCACCTTCGCCACCGCCCGTCCTTCGACCACACACGCCGCCAACTGCGCCCCAGGCAAGGCCTGCCTGGGCGGCATGATCGGCTCGCTGGCGGTCATCGGGTGTCCCCGCGGTCGGTGTGTCAGTGCGCGGCGTCGTTCCAGGAGCGGCCGAACCCGACGGAGACGTCGAGCGGGACATCGAGCTGGTACGCGCTGCCCATGCCTTGGCGGACAAGGTCTTCGACGGCGGCGTGCTCACCGTCGGCGACCTCGAGGACGAGTTCGTCGTGCACCTGCAGCAGCATGCGGGACGACAGCGAGGACTTCTTCAGCTCCCGCTGGACGTTGAGCATGGCCACCTTGATGATGTCCGCGGCGCTGCCCTGGATGGGGGCGTTGAGGGCCATGCGTTCGGCCATCTCGCGGCGCTGGCGGTTGTCGGAGGTGAGGTCCGGGAGGTAGCGGCGGCGGCCGAAGATGGTCTCGGTGTAGCCCTCGCGCCGGGCCTTGTCCACAACGGACGTGAGGTAGTCGCGGACCCCGCCGAACCGCTCGAAGTAGTTCTCCATCAGCGCCCGGGCCTCCTCGGTGGAGATCCGCAGCTGCTGGGACAGGCCGTACGCGGAAAGACCGTACGCCAGGCCGTAGTTCATCGCCTTGACCTTGGCCCGCTGCGCGCCGCTGACCTCGGCCGGGCCGACGCCGAACACGTGCGCCGCGGTGGCGGCGTGGAAGTCGAAGCCGGAGTTGAACGCGTCGATCAGGCCGTCGTCGTGCGACAGGTGCGCCATGATCCGCATCTCGATCTGGCTGTAGTCCGCGGTCATCAGCTCGGCGTAGCCGCCGCCGACCACGAACGCGTCCCGGATCCGGCGGCCCTCGTCGGTGCGGATCGGGATGTTCTGCAGGTTCGGCTCGGTGGACGACAACCGCCCGGTCGCCGCGATGGTCTGGTTGTACGTGGTGTGGATGCGCCCGTCGTCGGCCACCGACTTGATCAGACCGTCCACAGTGGTCTTGAGCCGCGCGGCGTCCCGGTGCTCCAGCAGGTGCCGCAGGAACGGGTGCTCCGTCGTCTCGTACAACGTCATCAACGCGTCGGCGTCGGTGGTGTAGCCGGTCTTGGTCTTCTTTGTCTTCGGCATCTGCAGCTCGTCGAACAGCACGACCTGCAGCTGTTTCGGCGACCCGAGGTTGATCTCCTTGCCGATCACCGCGTACGCCTCCTGCGCGGCGTGCTTCACGCGCCCGGCGAAGTGCGCCTCCAGCGACGCGAGGTGCTCGACGTCCACGCAGATGCCGACGCCCTCCAGGTCGGCCAGCACGTGCAGCAGCGGCAGCTCCATCTCGGCGAGCAGCTTGGCGCCGCCGGTGGCCTGCACCTCGGCGTCCAGCGCCTCGGCCAGCTCGGCGACCGCGCGTGCCCGGACCACCTCGGCCGCGGCCAGCTTCTCGCCCTCGTCCTGCTCGTCGAGCAGGGACAGCTGCTGCTCGCCCTCGACCTCCTCGACCCGCAGCTCCCGCTTGAGGTGCCGCAGCACCAGGTCGTCCAGCGAGAACGAGCGCTGACCGGGGCGGACCAGGTAGGCGGCCAGCTCGGTGTCCATCACCAGGCCGTTCATCGTCCAGCCGCGCCCGGCGAGCCCGTGCAGGGCCAGCTTCACCGCGTGCGCCACCTTCGGCACGTCCGGATCGGCCAGCCACCCGATCAGGTCTTTCTCGTCTTTTTCAGCCAATGAGGTGACGTCGACGAACGTTCCGTCGCCGTTGACGTTGGCCACCGTGATCGACAGCAGGTCCACCGCCCCGGGCGGGCCCTGGTGCCGGAACGACAGACCGGCGCGCTTGCCCTTGCCGGTGTGGTCGTGCAGCCATTTGCCCAGCTCACCAGGGGCGACGGTGACCGCGGTGATCTCGAAGCCCGAGTCGGCCTCCGGCTCCGGCGCGGACAGCTCCTCGAACAGCCGGTCCCGCAGCACCCGGAACTCCAGCTCGTCGAACAGCCGGTGCACGGCCTCCCGGTCCCAGGCCTGCGCGGCCAGGTCGTCCGGCTTGTAGGGCAGCTCCAGGTCGCGGATGAGCTGGGTGAGCTCGCGGTTGAGCATCACAGCGGACAGGTTGGCCCGCAGGTTGTCGCCGACCTTGCCCTTGACCTCGTCGACGCGGTCGATCAGCTCGTTGAGCGAGCCGAACTCCTGCATCCACTTGACGATCGTCTTCTCCCCCACACCGGGGATCTTCGGCAGGTTGTCCGAGGGGTCGCCGCGCAGCGCCGCGTAGTCCGGGTACTGCGTGGGCGTCACGCCCTGCTTCTCCAGCACCATCTCGGGCGTGTACCGGGTCATCTCGGTGACGCCGCGGGACGGGTAGAGCACCGTCGTGTGCGGTGTGACCAGCTGCAACGCGTCGCGGTCGCCGGTACAGATGTAGACGTCGTAGCCGCCGGCCGCCTCGGCCTGGGTGGCCAGCGTGGCGATGATGTCGTCGGCCTCGTAGTTCTCCTTGGTCAGCATCGGGATGCGCAGCGCCCGCAGCACGTCCTCGATCAGGCTGACCTGGCCCTTGAACTCGTCCGGAGTCGCGCTCCGGTTGGCCTTGTACTCGGTGAACTTCTCGCTGCGGAAGGTCTTGCGGGACAGGTCGAAGGCCACCGCGACGTGCGTGGGCTGTTCCTCGCGGATGAGCTTGATCAGCATCGACGTGAACCCGTACACGGCATTCGTGTGCTGCCCTGTGCCGGTCTGGAAGTTCTCCTTCGGCAGGGCGTAGAACGCTCGGTAGGCCATCGAGTGGCCATCTATCAGGAGGAGTCGGTGCTGGTCTGCCACGCGCCCGAGTCTAGGCCCGGGCACCGACAGTTCCGTCCCCGCCTTAGTCTCATCGGCATGGGAGAAGCTGACGGTCTGCCTGAGCAGCTGAACGACAAGATGGGCATCGAGGTGCTGGAGTGGAACGCCCAGCGGGTGGTCGCCACGATGCCGGTGAAGGGCAACCGCCAGCCCTACGGCCTGCTGCACGGCGGCGCGAACGCCGTGCTCGCCGAGGCCGCGGGCTCGTACTGCGCCGCGATGAACACCGAGGGCCGGCCCGCGGTCGGCCTGGAACTGTCCTGCACCCACCACCGCGGGGTGCGGGA
>CBIMJO010000310.1:0-8636 GCA_966244135.1 uncultured Actinocrispum sp.
ACCCGTGGGGCTCGGCCCCGCCGGCCGGTGGCGGTGGCGGGTTCTCCGACGAGCCGCCGTTCTAATCCCCCAGACTTTCGATGTTCCCAGGAGTACATCTAGTGGCCAAGCCACCCATTCGCAAGCCGAAGAAGAAGGTCTGCGCGTTCTGCAAGAAGGACGCCGTGGACACGTTGATCGACTACAAGGACACCGCGCTGCTGCGGAAGTTCATCTCCGACCGGGGCAAGATCCGTGCCCGGCGGGTGACCGGCAACTGCAGCCAGCACCAGCGGGACATCGCGATCGCGGTGAAGAACGCCCGCGAGATGGCGCTGCTGCCGTACACCTCGACCGCGCGCTGATCGGAGTCCTGACATGAAGCTGATTCTCACGACGGACGTGAGCGGTCTGGGCGGCCCCGGCGACATCGTCGAGGTCAAGGACGGCTACGGCCGCAACTACCTGCTGCCGCGCGGCCTGGCGATCCTGTCGACCAAGGGCGCGGAGAAGAACGTGCGGACCATCCGCCGGGCGCAGGACGCCCGCCGGGTCCGCGACCTGGACCACGCCAGGGAGATCAAGGCCACCCTGGACGGGCTGGGCGCGGTCCCGCTGAAGGCGAAGGCGGCCGCCGGGTCCGGCAAGCTGTTCGGGTCGGTCACCACGACCGACATCGTGGCCGCCATCAAGGCGGCCGGTGGCCCGCAGCTGGACAAGCGGTCGGTCGAGCTGGCCGGTCACATCAAGAACGTCGGCAAGCACACCGCCACCGTGCGGCTGCACCCCGACGTTTCGGTCGCGGTCAAGCTGGAAGTCAGCGCCGCGAGCTGAGCTCGTAGCCAAGACACCCTCCCGGGAGGCCCGGGAGGGTGTCTTGCGCATGCCCCCAAGTTATCCACAGGCGGCATTCCCCGATGGGGTGAACCGGCGCGCGCGACACGCCGAAGGACGGTTTCGCGGCGACACGCCGAGGCTTTTTCGGCCAGTTTTTCCACACCATATGCACAGGCATTGACCTGCGGTTTTGTCGCGCCCAGCGACAGTTGTCCCCAGGTTGTCCCCAGGCTGGCGAACGCCTGTGGTCAGGTTGGTCCGGCCATCCACAAGCTGTCCACAGATCGGCCCACACCACGATTTGGGGACCTCCGTCGGGGGCTCTAGTGTCCATCCCGGCGACACGCCGAGTGATCACGAATTCGCGGTGGCAGGCGCGCCATGAGGTAAATATCATCGAACACGTGTTCACTAGGGAGGGGCCTCGCGGTGGCGCTCACCGATGACCGGGGAACGGCACCGGGTATGCCGGACGGCGGTGGCAACCCGTCGTACGACAAGCAGCCGCCGCAGGACCTGCCGGCCGAGCAGTCGGTGCTCGGCGGGATGATGCTGTCCAAGGACGCGATCGCCGACGTGGTCGAGGTCCTGCGGCCGAACGACTTCTACCGCCCGGCGCACCAGAGCGTCTACGAGTGCGTGCTCGACCTCTACAGCCGCGGCGAGCCGGCCGACCCGATCACCGTGGCGGCCGAGATGGAGCGCCGCGGCGAGCTGCGCCGCATCGGCGGCGCCCCCTACCTGCACACCCTCATCGCGACCGTGCCCACCGCGGCGAACGCGGGCTACTACGCCGAGATCGTGGCGGAGAAGGCGGTGCTGCGGCGCCTGGTGGAGGCCGGCACCCGGATCGTCCAGCTGGGGTACTCCGGCCAGGACGGCAGCGACGTCAACGAGGTCGTGGACCGGGCCCAGGCCGCCATCTACGACGTGACCGAGCGCCGCACCACCGAGGACTACGTGGCCCTGGAGGAACTGCTCCAGCCCACCATGGACGAGATCGACGCGATCGCCTCCCGCGGCGGCAGCTCCCTGGGCGTCCCCACCGGCTTCGCCGACTTCGACGAGCTCACCAACGGCCTGCACCCCGGCCAGATGATCATCGTCGCCGCCCGCCCCGGTGTCGGCAAGTCCACCCTGGGGCTGGACTGGGCGCGGTCGTGCTCGATCAAGCACGGGATGACCAGCGTGATCTTCTCGCTGGAAATGAGCAAGACCGAGATCGTCATGCGTATGTTGTCGGCGGAGGCGAAGATCCGGCTGGCGGACATGCGTGGTGGGCGCATGACGGACGATGACTGGACGCGGCTGGCGCGGCGGATGAGTGAGATCAGCGAGGCGCCGTTGTTCATCGACGACTCGCCGAACATGACGATGATGGAGATCCGGGCGAAGGCCCGGCGGCTGAAGCAGCGCAACGATCTCAAGCTGATCGTGCTGGACTACATGCAGCTGATGACCTCCGGCAAGCGGGTGGAGAGCCGCCAGCAGGAGGTCTCGGAGTTCTCCCGTCAGCTCAAGCTGCTGGCCAAGGAGCTCGAGGTGCCGCTGGTCGCGATGAGCCAGCTGAACCGTGGTCCCGAGCAGCGCACCGACAAACGCCCGATGCTCGCCGACCTGCGTGAGTCCGGCTCGCTGGAGCAGGACGCCGACATGGTGGTGCTGATCCACCGCCCGGACGCCTGGGAACGCGATGACCCCCGCGCGGGTGAGGCCGACCTGATCATCGCCAAGCACCGTGCGGGCCCCACTGCCACCATCACCGTGGCCCACCAGCTGCACTACTCGAAGTTCGCCGACCTCGCCCAAGCCTGACCCGAGGGCGAGAGCCTCATGGCCGACGTTGGACCGGCTCCAGCCGTGACTCAAGGTCGGTGATCTTGGCCGCCATCATGGTCCGGGTCGCGTCGAGCTGCTCGGCCTGACGGTCGAGGTCGGCCAGTTTCGCCCGCAGGAACTCCAACTGGCGCTCGACGGTGAGCGTGCCGTCGTCGAACGCGCCCGCCAGCGCCTTGACTTCGGCGATGGACATCCCCGAACTCCGTGCTTGCAGCAGCAGACGCAGGCGCTCGACCGCGGCGTCGCCATAGTCGCGGTACCCGTTCGGCCGCCGTGCGACGTGGCGATCATCCAGCAGGGCCTCGCGCTCGTAGTAGCGCACCGTGTCGGTGCTCACGCCAAGCAGTGTCGCGACCTCACGAATCAGCATGATCGATCGCCTTGACCTTGGAGCGCACACCAAAGTTTAGCGTTCACGGGCATAAGACGAGCCCAGCTGCGGAGGAACGCATGGCACGGACCGTACTCATCACAGGTGCAAGTGGAGGTGTTGGTCGCGCGGTGGCCCAGCGGTTCCGTGCGGACGGCGCGATCGTCATCGCCGGATACCGCGACCCGGCGGCCTGCGAGGCGCTCGCTGCGATGGGCTGCCAGCCCGTCCAGCTCGACGTCACCAACGAATCGGATGTGCTGATCGCGACAAAGGCCGACATCGACGTCGTGGTCAACGCCGCTGGCGTGTCCCAGGGCGGGCCGCTGGAGGAGCTTCCGCTCGACGACATACGCCGCCAGTTCGACGTGAACGTGCTGGGAGCGCTGCGAGTCGCGCAGCTCGTCGCGCCAGGCATGCGCCAACGTGGATACGGCCGGATCGTGACCATCAGTTCGGTCGCGGGCCGGGTCACGATGCCCGGGATGGGCGCGTACGCGATGAGCAAACACAGCCTGGAGTCGATGAGCGAAGCGCTACGCCAAGAGCTGAAGGCATTCGGCATCAAGGTGAGCGTGATCCAGCCAGGCGGCATCGACACACCGTTCGCCCAGACCGAACGGAAAACCTTCCGCCACGGACAGCCGGACGGGCCGTACGCCGACTTCACCACCGAGGTCGTCGACCGCCTCAGCCGCAATCCCATCGCCCTGCGCGCCGAACATGTCGCGCGCGTGGTCTACCGGGCTGCCACCGCGAGGCGTCCGCGGACGTACTACCGCGTCGGCGCACTCGCCCATGTCATGCTCGGCGTCCACCGCACCCTGCCAAGCCGTGTCTGGGACCGGCTGGTCCCGATGATCACCCCGACCCCTGCCAGGTAGACCGGGTTGCTCGGTCAGGGCGAGAACCGTTGCGCCACCGCGCTGCTCAAAAGGACATCTCGTCGTCGTAGTCGCGGCGCATGACGGCCTCCTTGGTCGGAAATCCTTGCGGCGCAAACCATAGAGGCGAAGGCGCGGGGTGGTACAGCGAACTGTCAGGCGGCTCGGCCGATCAACGTCGTCACCCGAACCTGTTCGGCGAACGGCAGATGCGGCCGAAGGACATCATGCAGTCGCTCTTCGAAATGCGGCCGTTGGCCCGGAGGTGGAAGGCGGTCGACGGGCAGAGCCGAATAGACGCCGCCGACTATCTGGTCGGCGCTGAGCTCGTCGGTGTAGTCGACGGTGGTGACGGACACGTCGTAGCCTGCCGCGGTCAAGCTGTCCCGGTAGCGCCGCTGGTCGGCGTCGTCGGTGCCACAGGTGCCGGTCAGCTTGCTGCCCAGCCAGTCCTCCAAACAGCCACGCAGCGCGCGGGACCATGCCGTGTCCTGCAGCCACAACGGAGTTCCGTTGGTGATCACCGCCACCCCGCCACCGGGCCGGAGGAACGGGATCACCGCGCGGAACAACTCCGCATGGCGCATCCAATGCAGCGCCTGCCCGATGGTCACCACTCCCACGCGCCGATCGCCGACCAGCGCGCCCAGCGCGGGGATGTCGGCGTCGGACCCGATCATCCAGGCCACGTTGGCGACCCCGCGCTCAAGCGCGGCACGCCGGGCGCGCAGCAGCATGTCCGGCTCGGGATCCACCGCGACCACCGACCGCACCCGCCCGGCGATCGGCAGCGCGAGCTGACCCGTTCCGCATCCGAGATCCACTACGACATCGTCGGTGGTCAACCCGAACGAGCCCACCAGCGAGTCGATCACTTCCGGCGGATAACCCCGCCGGAACCGGTGGTAGAAGTTGGCCACCTCACCGCGAAACCCCAGGTCCATGGCTCCAGTCTGGCTACCGGAGCCGCCCTGCGACAGCGGTTCAGCTCTCAGCAGCGTGACGGGCGGGAGCGCCTTGTCGTCACCGGGCCGGGAAAGGCACCGACTGGAAGTCGCGGTCCAGCTGGGTGACGGTGCGGGGGAGCCATTTGTAGGCGAGGCGGCCCATGGTGGCGGGTGGCAGGGGTGGGTTGATCTCGCGGGGTTTGGGCTTGGCGACGGACTGGACGGCCCAGCCATAGGCGACGAGCGGGTCGATGCAGGCCCAGCGTTCCGGGCTGATGCCGAGGAACATCATGCCGCGCAGGAAAGCGTGCCAGGTGTGGTAACCGATCGGCGGGTCGCCGTCCATCCGGTGCACTTCGGACTCGATGTCCGCGCGGCGGGGATCGAACAGCACGCCGGCGCCGAAGTAGCCGAAGGCCTGCGCGAGCTCGGGGCTGTTCGGCCGGTAGAACCGGTCCATGATGCCGAGCTGGGTGCGGGACAACAGCTCGAACTGGGGACGGAACTGGCTGACGAACTCGGCGTAGTTGCCGGGGTAGTCCAGCGACTTGACCATCTTCAGCCAGGTCTGGGCCAGCAGGTCCGGTGAACCGCCGATCGCCTTGCCGATGCTGGTGTACGCGTCCAGGATCTCCGGCTTCGCGTCGAACAGCAGCTCCTGGTCGAAGCGGTACCAGAACTCGTTGGCGCGCCGGTCGCCGGCCATTCCCGGAACAGCCGGAAACTCGTCGGCGAATGCCACCCCGGGCAGCACCAGCGTGGCGCCGATTCCCATCACTGATGCCCTGAGCAGAGTTCTTCGGTTCACCTGTCGCATTCGGACACCCCTAATTCTGACGGAAATCCCCTTCTCCCGCGAGATTAGGGCTGGATAACGGCGTCTGCGACTCGGTTGGCAGTTATCCGCCAGCCTTGGTCATCCGCAGGGTGTAGCTGGCGGCAAGCCGGTTCGGCGCCTCGGTGAGCCGCCACTCACCTGCGGAATCCCTGGTCATGTAGCCCGGCATTGCATTCCACGGCACGCTGTCGTGCTCCTCGAACCCGGTCAGGTTCATGCCGTTCTCGAGCAGCGCCGTCATGATCTCACCCAGGCTGTGATTCCAGCTGTGAGTCACGCTGTTCATAATTGGCGCCTCAGTATCCACATATGTTGTTTGCTCGTTGAACACCATTGGCTCGGTGGTTTCGAAGTACGGAAAACCCAGTGACGGTGGCGTCCGGGTTTCGTCGTGCGCCCACAGCATCGGATGGCCCTCGCGAATGAACAACCGGCCACCCGGCCGCAACAGGGCCGCCACCACCTCAGCCCAGCGCGCGATCGACGGCAGCCAGCACAGCGCGCCGATCCCGGTGTACACGAAGTCGAACGAACCGGCGCCGAGCACGGACACCGCGTCGTACACCAGGGCCTCGTGGTACGTGATGTCCGCGCCCGCACGCGAAGCCAATGTCCGCGCCTGCGCAAGGGATTCGCCGGAGAAGTCGAGCCCGGTCATCTGAGCGCCAAGCCGCGCAAGGGAAAGCGTGTCCGTGCCGATGTGGCACTGCAGGTGCACGCCACGCAGGCCGTCGATCGAGCCGAGCCGCGGCACGTCGAACCGCACCACATCGCTCAAATGCCGAGGATCGCC
The DNA here is from genome assembly GCA_966244135.1 of uncultured Actinocrispum sp. Classification (GTDB taxonomy): domain Bacteria; phylum Actinomycetota; class Actinomycetes; order Mycobacteriales; family Pseudonocardiaceae; genus Kibdelosporangium. Next base: position 6,488 of record CBIMJO010000310.1, read on the forward strand.
AATGTAGCGGTCGAACCCCTAGTCGTTGGACGCCGCATGGGCCGGGGCGCGTTCGTCCCAGTTCGCCCGGTTGATCGCGATGTAGTCGGTCACCCCGACAGGATCGCGCCCGGCCCAGCGGCCGTCCAACGGAATTACTCGATCGACTGATACACCGAGGTCCAGAAGTCCAGGTACAGCGGGGAAACCAGCGGGAACGCCAGCCGCTGCGACAGCAGGATGCCGGTCAGCTCCTCGGCCGGGTCGGCCCACCAGGACGTCCCGGTGCCGCCGTCCCAGCCGTACCGGCCGACGGACTGCAGGTCAACGCGGTGCGTGTCGATGGCGACGCCGAACCCCCAGCCGCGGCTGTCGAAGTACCCGGGCATGAACCCGGACACGGCCTTCTGCGCGGGCGTCAGCTGATCGGTGGTCATCAGCTCGATGGACTTGCGGGACAGGATCCCGGCCCCGCCGGTCAGCATCATCTGCCCGAACGCGAAGAAGTCGTCAGCCGTTGAGACCAGCCCGCCACCGGCCGACGGGAACGACGGCGGCTCGGCCCACCCGCTGTCGGCGACGGTGTCCGTCGCGACCAGACCACCGTCTTCGCCTTCCGCGTACTGCGTGGTGAACCGGTCGCGCTTTTCCTCGGGCACAAAGAAACTCGTGTCCGTCATGCCCAGCGGCGCGAAGATCCGGTCGGCCAGGAACGCCTCCAGCGGCTGCCCCGCGACCCGCGCGATCAGAACGCCCAGAACGTCAGAACCCGTGTGGTAGAGCCATTTCTCGCCGGGCTGGGCCATCAGCGGCAACGAGCCGAGGTTGGCGATCCACTCGTCCGGCGTGAGCGGCGACGGCGCGGGCGGCCCGACCGCGACACCCTTTTCCTTGGCAGCGACGAAAATCGGGATGTCCGGGCCGAAGTACGCGCCGAACCCCAGCCGGAACGTCAACAGGTCTCGCACGGTCAACGGCCGCGCGGCCGGAACCGTCTCGTCCAACGGTCCGTCCAGCCGAACGAGCACCTCGCGGCCGGCCAGCTCCGGCAGCAGGTCGTCGATCGGATCGTCCAGCCGCAAACGGCATTCCTCGACCAGGATCATCGTCGCCGCGGCGACCACCGGTTTGCCCAGCGACGCGATCCGGAAGATCGAGTCGCGGCGCATCGGCGGGCCGTCCACGGACTGTGCGCCGATGACGTCCACGTGCACCTCGCCACGCCGGCTGACCAGCGACACCAGGCCGGGCGCCCAGCCGCGGTCCACGTGCCCGGCGAGGACATCGTGCATCCGGTCCAGCCGTGCCTTGTCGAAACTCATGCGGTGACCTCGTACTTGTCGTGGTGGCGGACCCAGGACATGAACGGGTCCTGCGGCCAGCCCTCGGGCGACTTCTCGAACGACTCCTGCCGTCCGTACGGCGTGAGATCCAGGTAGTTGTAGGTATTCAGCAGGACGTCGCCGCCGCGCGCGAACGACGAGTAGGTGTGGAACACGTCGTCGCCGTCGCGCAGGAACACACTCACCCCAGGGCCTTCGCCGGTCCAGCCGGAGTCGTCCTGCTTGAAGTTGTACTCGGTGGCGCCCTTCGCCGGGTCCAGCGTCACGTGGAAGTCGTAGTTGAAGTCGCTGCCGAACGACGAGAACCAGGGCACCGTCCAGCCCATTCGCTCGCGGAACGCCAAAGTCTCGGCGAGCGGGCCTCGGGTCACCACGGCGAGCGAGGTGTTGCGGGCGTGCAAGTGCGAGATGTGGCCCATGTTGTCCACCAGGAACGAGCAGCTCGGGCAGCCCTCACCCGCGTCGAACAGCCACATGAAGTGGTAGACGATCAGCTGGCGCCGTCCCTCGAACAGGTCGAGCAGGCTCGCCTTGCCGCGCTCGCCGTCGAAGACATACTCCTTGTCGATCGCGACCATCGGCAGCTCACGCCGCTTGGCGCTCAACGCGTCCCGGGCTCGGGTGAACTCCTTTTCCTCGGCCAGCAACTGTTTGCGCGCGGTCAGCCAGTCCGCACGGCTGACGATCGGGGGCAGGCTCATCTTCCCTCCAGTAGTTCGGTGAGCCGGTCGAAGGCGCTCGACCAGCCCGCGCTCACGTCACGGAACAGGCCAGGGTCGTCGGGCAGCTCGGTGAGCAGGAAGTTCATCGCGGTCTTGGCGCCGAGG
>CBIMJO010000311.1:0-8632 GCA_966244135.1 uncultured Actinocrispum sp.
ACCGGCGGTGGTGGTGGCGGCAGGTACGGCTCGGCGATCGGCACGCCGGTCCACTCGGTCAGCTGCCTGCGCCGGGCGTTGGCCACCAGCCGGTACCCGGCCAGGATCCGCGGGAAGGACCCCAGCACGCCGGGGACGATCGACACGACCAGGAACAGCGCGGAGGGGATGTCCAGCAGCGCCATCCCGCAGGCCTGCGCCAGCCGGCCGGCCGCGCGGCCCTGACCCTTCGCCCAGGTCCAGAACGGGCCGAGCACGTTGTCCGTGCCCAGGAAGGGCGCACTCCACCGGACGTACAGGTCCAGCGCGGCCGGACCCACCGCGAACCCGGCCACGACCAGCGGAATCGCCGCCCACCACGGCACCAGGAACCCGGCCACGATCAGCAACCCGGGAATGCCCGCGACCAGACCACCGGTGAACGGAGTGGCCAGCTCCCACACGTGGTCACGGTGAGTGGCCATGTCCCGGTGGATCCAGTTGTGCCGCCGCCAGTAGGTCACCGGCCCGGCCCGGCGGTAAAGCTGGTTGCCCTCGCGATACCAGCCGTCCGGCTCTGGCGTGGGCGGTGGCGGCTTGGGCCGGTAGGGCTGCGGGACGTGCACCCCGAACCAGGCGCCCATCAGCCGGCGGACCAGGTTCGGCAGCCACCGTTCCAGCTGGAAATGCATGATCACGCCGGTGAACGACAGCACGACGGCCACGATGACCTGCGCGAACCCGATCAGCGAGAGGCCGAACAGCACCAGCCCCCGAACGGGGGCGAGGGCGTGTCGGCGCAGCATGGCCCCAGTCTGACGGACCTGCGCTTCCCCCTGCACTGCGTTCAGGCGTAGGGCGGGGGTATGGCTAGCCCCACCCCAGGTGTGCGGTCAGACGGATTCGATACGACGTCCCGGATCAATAGCGTTGCCGTCATCAGAACGACGAACTTCCGAGGGGTGAGTCCGGTGGCGGTCATCGAGGTATCGAACCTCCGCAAGAAATACGGCCAGCATATCGCGGTCGACGATGTCTCGTTCACCGTCGAGCGTGGCGAGATATTCGGAATTCTCGGCCCGAATGGCGCCGGGAAAACAACGACGGTGGAATGCGTCGAAGGATTGCGCGCCGCGGACGGCGGCACCATTTCGGTGCTCGGAATGCGGCCGCACGAGGTGCGCGAGCGGGTCGGCGTGCAGCTGCAGACCAGCCAGCTGCCGGAGAAGATGCGGGTCGGCGAGGCGATGGCGCTGTTCGCCTCCTTCTACCCGCGGCCGGCCGACGGCGCGAAGCTGCTGGACGACCTTGGCCTGACGGCAAAGCGGAACGCGCGGTACAAGGACTTGTCCGGCGGGCAACAACAACGGCTCGCCATCGCGCTGGCCCTGGTGGGCGACCCGGAGATCGCGTTCCTGGACGAGCTGACCACCGGCCTGGACCCGCAGGCGCGCCGGGACACCTGGCAGCTCATCGAAGGCGTGCGCGACCGCGGGGTCACGGTCGTGCTGGTCACGCACTTCATGGAGGAGGCCGAGCGGCTGTGCGACCGGCTCGCGCTGGTCGACTCCGGCCGCGTGGTGGCCATCGACACCCCGGCCGGGCTGGTGTCCAGGGTGGACGGTGGCGGCCAGCGGCTGCGGTTCCGCCCCTCGGTGTCCTTTGCGGACAGCCTGCTCACGGCCCTGCCCGAGGTCTCCGGCATCACCCGCACGGCGAGCCAGGTTGTCGTGTCGGGCAACGGAAACCTGCTGCAGGCGGTGAGCGCGGCATTGGCGGCACAGAACGTGATCGCGCTGGACCTGCGCGTGGAACAGACCAACCTCGAGGACGCCTTCGTGGCCCTCACCGGACGCAAGCTCGAAGGGGAATGACGATGACTACGGCAACCAAAGCCAGTCCGATGACCGGCCTGAGCAAGCTGACCGGCAGCGAGTTCCGGCTGCTGTTCCGTGATCCCGGGGTGTTCTTCGTGCTGGGCATCCCGATCCTGCTGGTGCTGATCTTCGGGCTGATCCCGGCGATGAGCTCGCCCAGCCCGGACTTCGGCGGCGGCCGGTTCATCGACTTCTACGTGCCGGTGCTGGTCACGATGATCATCGCCATGCTGTCGCTGAACGTACTGGCCGGTGTGCTTGGCACGTACCGGGAACGCGGCGTGCTGCGCCGGCTGGGCGTCACCCCGGTGCGGCCCGCGGCGCTGCTCATGGCGCAGGCGCTGGTGAACCTCGCCGTGCTGGTCGCCATGACGGTGGCGTTGCTGCTGATCGCGAACCTGGCGTTCGACGTGCCGATGCCGCGCCAGCTCCCGGGTTTCCTGCTGGCGCTCGTGCTGTCCATCGGCGCGATGTTCGGCCTCGGCCTGGTGATCGCGGCCCTCGCGCCGAACGGCAAGGCCGCCAACGGGATCGGCACCGTGCTGTTCTTCCCGCTGGGCTTCCTGGCCGGCCTGTGGACGCCCGGCCCGCTGATGCCCTCGGCCATCCGGCACATCGCCGACTTCAGCCCGCTGGGCGCCGGAGTGCAAGCCATGCAACGGGCCTGGGACGGCTCGTTCCCGGAGCCGCTGCACCTCGTCGTGCTGGTGGCCTACACCGTCGGCCTCGGTTTCCTCGCCGCGAAGGTCTTTCGCTGGGACTAGCCGGACTCAGCAGCAGCCCGCGGACTCGCCCTGGGGGTGCGGGTCCGCGCTGCGGCGTTCGATCAGCCGCCGGGGACCGGGGCCCTGCTGGGAAAGCCGGTCGTCGGTGTTCGCGAGTCCGCACCGGTCAAGGGAAAGACAGCCGCAGCCGACGCAGTCGGTGAAGTCGTCGCGCAGCTGCTGCATCTGCTCGATGCGCACGTCCAGCTCGGCCCGCCAGCTCTCGGACACCTCGGCCCAGTCCGCCCGGGTCGGCACGCGGCCGTCCGGCAGCCGGCCGAGCACGTCGGCGAGCGTGCTCAGCGGCACGCCGACCCGCTGGCCGATCCGGATGAACGCGATCCGCCGGAGCGTGTCGCGGCGGAACCGGCGCTGGTTGCCCGCGGTCCGGCGGCTGGTGATCAGCCCTTTGGACTCGTAGAAATGAAGTGTCGACACTGCGACGCCCGCGCGCCTGGCCAGCTCTCCCACGGTCAGTTCGGTGCTCGGTACGGACATGGCGCAATCCTAGCTCAACCTGAACAATAGTTGAGGTTCTTCGTCGTAAGGAAAGCCCGGCATTCATCACCGGGATTTATGGTCCGGGCCGGAATGCCCCGGCGAGTTCACCGCACGCCAACGTCCACTGTGGTGATGTCTGCCCGGTGAAGGATTTCTGGGACGAGCTGTTCGGCACGCAGCCGGACCCGCCCTCGGCGGTGATCCTGGTGACCGGCGGCGCGGCGCTGCTGCTGGTGCTGTCCGGGCAGCCGTGGCGGCTGGCGCGCAACGTCATCACCATCGTGCACGAGGCCGGGCACGCCCTGGTCGCGGTGCTGGTCGGGCGCCGGCTGCGCGGCATCACCCTGCACTCGGACACCTCCGGCGTCACCGTCTCGCGCGGCAAGCCGACCGGGCCGGGCATGGTCTGCACCGCGCTGGCCGGGTACATCGCGCCCTCGCTCGTCGGTCTCGGGCTGGCCGCGCTGGTGACCGCGGGCAAGATCACCCTGATGCTGTGGGTGCTCACGGCGCTACTGCTGGCGGTCCTGGTGATGATCCGGAACCTCTACGGCGTGCTCTCGGTGCTGGCCACCGGGGCCGTGCTGGTCGTCGTGTCGGTGGTGACCACGCCCGAGGTGCAGTCCGCGTTCGCCTGCCTGACTGCGTGGTTCCTGCTGTTCGGCGGGGTCCGGCCGATCTGGGAGCTGCAGGTCAACCGGCATCGCGGGCGCGCCCGCGACTCCGACGCCGACCAGCTGGCCCGGCTGACCCACACCCCGGGCATCTTCTGGGTCGCGATGTTCATCCTCATCGCCCTCGGCGCCATGTTCGTCGGCGGCCTCTGGCTCGCCGCGCCGGCCCTGGCGTAAGACTGACGATTTCCCGTCAACTTGACAGCGGAATCACTAGTTGTTCGTGGATAGCTTTCGAGGTGTGAGCGCACTACTTGACCGAAGGACCTTGCTGAAGGCCTCCGCGTACGGCGGGGCCGCCGTCGCGTTAGGCGCGTCCGCCACGGGAGGCACAGCTGTGGCGGACGACTCCGACATCCCGACCTACCTGACCGACGTCCGAGCCCCGGTTGCCGACGAGATCAATGTGCAGAACCTGACGGTCGAGGGCCGGATCCCGGCCGAGCTCAACGGCCGGTACTTCCGCGACGGGCCCAACCCGCCGCCCGGCATCGACTCCGGTGTGTGGTGGTCGAACGCGGGCATGGTGCACGGCATCCGGCTGCGCGGCGGGCGGGCGGAGTGGTACCGCAACAAGTACGTCATCTCGCAGAACACCAACGACCTGCGCCGCAGTGCCGCCAACACCCGGATCATCCAGTTCGCGGGCAAGATCCTCGCGCTCTACGAGGTCGCCTACCCGTACGAGATCACCCCCGAGCTGGACACGGTCGGCCCGGTGGACTTCGGCGGCAAGCTGCAGACCGCGATGACCGCGCATCCCAAGGAGGACCCGGACACCGGCGAGCTGCACTTCTTCGCCTACGACTTCCGCCGGATGCCGTTCCTGACCTACCAACGGCTGTCCCCGGCGGGCGAGCTGATCCGCACGGTGCCGATCGACCTGCCGGCGCCGGTGATGATGCACGACTTCGCCATCACCAAGAACTACGTGCTGTTCCTCGACCTGCCGACGGTGTGGGACCTGCAGTCGCTGCAGACCGGCTTCCCGAGCTGGGGCGAGGACCACCAGGCGCGGATCGGCATCATGCCGAAGAACGGCACCAGCGCCGACGTGAAGTGGATCAAGGTCAATCCGCGGTGGGCCTGGCACGTGGGCAACGCCTATGAGGACAGCCAGGGCCGGGTGATCCTGGAGGCGATCTCCGGCAACCGCGAGGGCTGGCTGGCCACGATCAACTACTTCACCGGCAAGCCCGCCGCCCGCGCGATGGGCGTGGTCTGGCGGTGGACGTTCGACGTGAAGAACGGCACCGTCCGCGAGCAGCAGATCGACGACACCTTCACCGAGTTCCCGACCATCAACGACGCCCGGACCGCCCAGCCGCACCGGTACGTCTACAGCCCCACGTCACCGCTCTCGGTCGAGGCGCACAACCGGATCGTCAAGCACGACACCGCAACCGGCCGGACCGTCGCGCACTACCTCGGCCGCGACCTGGTCGCCGGCGAGGCGGTGTTCATCCCGGCCCGCGGTGCCCGCTGCGAGGACGACGGCTGGCTGATGACCATCGTGCACGACCTGGTCCGGGATGCCGCGTCGCTGCAGATCCTGGACGCCTCGTCGCCGGCCCGGCCGCCGGTCGCAGTTGTCCACCTGCCCCGCCGGGTGCCGTACGGCTTCCACGGCACCTGGTTGCCGGACGCCAGCTGACGTCCGCCGCGGCCCGGAAGGGAGGTCACCCCTTCCGGGCCGCCACCAACGCCACAACCCCCGCGTACCGTTCCCGTACATCAACAAAACCCTTGTCACGCAAAGCCTTCGCGATCTCACCCCGGTCGAACATCCGCTGCCCGCTCAGCCACCCACCCAGCGTGTCGACTGTCCTCAGTGGCTCATCGCGATGGCGTCCGGTGGTCAGCAAAGCGATGTGCCCACCAGGCTTCAAGAGCTTGGCGAACGAGTCGAGCGCGGTGAACGGCTCGGCGAACATGTGCAGCGCGGCGAAACAACACACCGCGTCCAGCGCACCGGCCTTCAGCGGCGGCCGGACCGCATCCGCCCTCAGGTACTCGGCCTTCCCCTGGGCGACGGCCTTGGCGAGCATGGGCTTGGACGCGTCCAGCCCGATCGAAAGACCCTGCGGCCCAACGACATCGGCGAATGCCCGGGTGAACTCCCCAGTGCCGCAGGCGACGTCGAGCACGATGTGGCCGGGTTTCAAGGCCAGGCCGTCGATGGCGAACTGCCGTTCCTCGGCCATGGTCGGACCGTTGAGTCCTTTTGCGACGGCGCCGAGAGCCGGGCGCCAGTAGCGCTGGTAGATCATCGGCACCAGGCTGGTCCGCATGAGCCGTTGCGCCACACCGGTACTCGGCCCGGCCTGCGGGACGTCACCGAGCATGTCCACATAGGAGCCGGCCGACAACGGCTTCGCGGTCAGCAGGTCGGTGAGCGTGGTCATTGGACCGATGGTAGTTCGGTGCGGGCAGTTGCGCCGCGACGATGGAGGCGAGGGCCAGGCCGAACCCGGCGAGCTGGACCGGGCCGAGGGTCTGGCCGAGCAGGACCGCGCCGAGGACGGCGGCGACCAGCGGCGACAACAGGACCAGGACCGCGACCGAGGTGACCGGCAAGGTGGTGATGCCCCGGAACCACAGGATGTACGCGATCAGCCCGCCCACCAGGCCCAGCCAGAGGTAGCCGACGGCCGAGGCCAGGCCGATCGCGGGCGGCTGCCCCTCGACGGCGAACGTGACCGGGAGCAGGAACAGGCCGCCCGCGGCGAGCTGCCACCCGGCGAACGCGGTCGGACTCACTCCGGCGGGACGTCCCCAGCGTTTCGTGAGCGTCAGCCCGACCCCCATCGAGGCCGTGCTGCCGAGCCCGGCCACGACGCCGGCGAAGTCGAGCTTTGCCGCTGGGCCGAGCACGACCAGGCCGACGCCCAGCACGCCGACCACTCCCCAGGCGAGCCGCCAGGCCGAGGGGCTCTCGCGGAGAATGACCATGGCCAGCAACGCGACGAACAACGGCTGAGCGGCGCCCATGGTGGCGGCGACGCCGCCGGGGAGGCGTTCGGCGGCGGTGAACACCAAGGCGTTGAGCATGCCGATGTTCAGCACGCCGAGCACCGCGGACTTCCACCACCACGCCCCGCGCGGCAGGACCCGGGTGATCGCCAGCGCGATCAGGCCCGCGGGCAGCGCACGCAGCAGCGCGGCGAACAGGGGATGTCCAGGGGGAAGCAGTTCGGTGGTGACGACGTAGGTCGTGCCCCACGAGGCCGGCGCGATCGCGGTGAGGAGGGTGACAGCTGGGCTTTTCATGCCTTTGATTCCAGCCGCCGGCGATCAATGAGTCCAACACATGTTTGTCACGCCATCGATCTCGATTCAAGATAGATCCATGGAGCTCTAGCAGCTGCGCTACGTCATCGCCGTGGCCGAGACGAACAGCTTCACCCGCGCCGCCGAACGCTGCCTGGTCGTCCAGTCCGCGCTCAGCCACCAGATCGCCCGCCTGGAACGGGAACTGGGCGCGCGGCTGTTCGACCGCACCAGCCGCCGCGTTCAGCTGACCCACGCGGGCGCGGCCTTCCTGCCCGCCGCGCGTCAGTGCCTGGACGCCGCCGAGCGCGCGGCCGCCGAGGTCGCCGCGGCGGTCGGTGAGATCCGCGGCCGGCTCGCGGTCGGCCTGATCCCCACCGTCGCGGCGGTCGACATCCCGGCCGCGCTGCGTGAGTTCCGCCAGCGGTACCCGCACGTTCGGGTGAACCTGCGGGTGGGTGCGAGCGGGGAACTCACCGAGCAGGTCCGGGAAGGCGCCCTCGACGTGGCCTTCCTGGGGTTACCGACTTCCCAGCAGCCGCAAGGGGTTGCCGTCCGCGAGCTCGTCCGCGACCGTCTGGTGGCGTTGGTCGCGCCGGACCATCCCCTCGCCGCCGAATCGGTGGTCGACCTGCGCCGGCTCGCGGAGGAGGTGTTCGTGGACTTCCCGGCCGGGACCGCCGGGCGGATCCAGTCCGATCAGGCCTTCGCGGCGGCCGGGCTGACCCGCGAGGTCGCCTTCGAGGTGACCAACGCGGACTCCCTGCTGGCCCGCCTGGTCAGCCAGGGCCTCGGCATCGCCATGCTCGCGTCGACCTACGCGCCGCAGCTCACCGGCGTGACCACCATCGAGGTCACCGACGCGCCGAGCCGTGTCGAGTACGTCATCTGGAACCAGGCCAGCCGAACGCCTGCGGCCACGGCGTTCCTGAACATCATCAGCTAAAGGCTCGGGGTGCGCTCCTGCCAGCGCTCCTCGGTCTCCAGCTGCTGCGCCAGCGAGATCAGCAACGGCTCGCTGTGCTCGGTGCTCACGAGCTGCGCGCCGATCGGCAGGCCGGCCGCGGTCAGCCCGGCGGGCACATTGATGCCGGGCAGGCCGAGGATGTTCCACGGCCACGCGTAGGGGCACGCGGCGGTCATCGTGCGGGTGGTGGCGAAGTTGGACAGGCCGTCGTAGTGGCCGATCGGCGTCGGCGGGGTGGCCGTGGTCGGCGCGAGGATCACGTCGAAGTCGTCGAAGAACCGGCCCAGCCGCCTGCGCTCGAACTTCTCGTGCAGCATCGACAGCTTGAGCAGCGGCCCGAACACCACGCCCATCCGGCGGTTGCCCTGGGTGCGCTTGTCCAGCAGGCGCAGGTCCGGCACGCTCACCGCCGCGTCCCGCAGCCCGCCCATCGACCGGGCGAACACCCCCGCGCCGACGATCCCGTAGCTCGGGCTGGCCAGTGTCACGTCGTGGCCGAGCCGCGCGAGCACCCGCCCCAGCCGGACAACGGCCGACCGGATCTCCGGGTCCAGCCGGGCCGGGACCATCGTGAATGGCACCCGCAGCGCCAGCGCGATC
>CBIMJO010000312.1:0-8624 GCA_966244135.1 uncultured Actinocrispum sp.
GGGAGGCGTTCGTGGTCGACGGAGCCCTGACCAACCCGTTCGCGCACGCCGTTGCCTCGGCGATCCTTGTGGCCGGTCAGGCGGACATGCTGCCCTCGCGGATCGAGGTCGAGCTGCACCGGGCCCGGCGGATCGAGGCGGACGACACCGCCAGCGCCCGGCTGACCTTTCCCAACGGCATCCAGGTCGTGGCCGCCGCGACACTGTGCGCGGAAGGACAGCAGGAGCCCTACGTCGTCCTGCACACGACGCGCGGTAAAGCCCGCTGGTGGTACCGCTCAGACCGGTTGGAGATCAACGACACCCGCGTCCCGGTGGGGCCGCCGATCGACCTGCTGCGCAACCTGGCCGGCCACGTCCGCGACCGGACACCGTTGGTGGCACCGCTCTCACACACGCGAGCGTTCACGGCGTTCGTGCAGGCGGTCCGGGACTCAGCGGGACCGACCCGGATTCCGGCGCGGTGGGTGCAGTCGATGGACGACGGCCTGGAGCGCCGGTACGTGGTGCACGGTGTGGACCGCTTGGTCGAGGCGGCCGCCGAGGAGATGGCGTTGTTCTCGGAACTGGGGGTGGCATGGGCGAGCTGACCGACACCCTCCAGGTGGTCACCACCGAGGGAGGCATCCATGTGCAGGCGGGCGACGTCGAGCTGGCCGAGTACGTTGTCACGCCGGGCGCCCCGCAGTCCGACTCGCCCAAGCCGTACCTGCATCCCTTGCGCACCACCGCGGGGGAGGTGGTCAGCGCGGTCCGCCCGCACGACCACACCTGGCACAACGGCCTGCAGTTCACCGCCGCCAACCTGTCCGGCGAGAACTTCTGGGGCGGCCGCACCTTCGTACGCGACCAGGGGTACACGCCCCTGGACAACAACGGCTCGATCAGGCACGTGCACTGGCACCACATCCGATCGGCCGACGGCCGGGCCGAACTCGGTCACCGGCTGATCTGGCAGACCAGGTCCGGCGAGCCGTGGCTGGTGGAGGACCGGTTCATCGAGGTGTCCGATGTGGACTTCGCGGCCGGGTCGTGGCTGCTGACCTGGACCAGCCACCTCTGCAACACCAGCGACCGCCAGTTGCGGTGGGGCAGCCCGGTGACCGAGGGCAGGCCGACCGCGGGCTATGGCGGGTTGTTCTGGCGGGGACCGCGGTCCTTCGTGGGCGGACAGGTGATCACCTCGGACGGGATCAGCGGGGACGACGCCATGGGCCACCGGGCATCCTGGCTGGCTTTCCTCGGGCAGCACGACATCACGCTGCGACAGTCCACTGTGGTCTTTGTGGACCGGCCATCGAACGTCCGTTATCCCACGCCGTGGTACGTCCGGTCCGCGCCTTTCCCGGTGGTCAGCTTCGCCGTCACGTTCCACGAACCGCTCCTGCTCGACCCCGGCGAGCCGGTCACCTTCACCCATCACGCCGTGATCGCCGACGGCGCCTGGGACACCGAAAGGATCGAGAACTACATCGCGGAGAGACTATGAAGCTCATCCTGGCAGCGCTCCTGCTCGTCGCGACGGCGGTCCCGGCGAGTGCCGACTTCGAGAACCTGGGCCGCGAAGTGCTGGGCCCCAACGACGGGTGGGGCGCCGGAACGACCGGTGGGTCGACCGCGACCCGGGACCACGTTTACACCGTCCACAATAGATCCCAGCTCGTCACCGCGTTGGCGGGTGACACCCCGAAGATCGTGTACATCGCCGGAACGGTCGACGGCAACTCGCCCATGTCGTGCGACCAGTACGCCGACCCTGGCTACAGCCTCGCCGCGTACCTCAAGCAATACGACCCGGCCACGTGGGGCGCCGCGCCGGTGACCGGGCCCTTGGAGGACGCTCGCGCCCGGTCGCAGGCCAATCAGCAGGCGCGCGTAGTGATTCCGGTCGGGGCGAACACGACGATCGTGGGCCTCGGTGACGACGCCACCCTCCTGGGCGTCAACCTGATGGTGCGCACGGACAACGTGATCATCCGCAACCTGCGGTTCGAGGACGCGTACGACTGCTTCCCGCAATGGGATCCGACCGACGGCGCCACCGGCAACTGGAACTCCGAGTACGACAACCTGACGCTGATGGGCGCCACGCACGTGTGGGTGGACCACTGCGAGTTCAGCGACGGCGCCAACACCGAGCTGCCCACCTACTTCGGGCATCGCTGGGAGGTCCACGATGGACTGTTCGACATGGTCAACGGCACCGACCTGGTGACCGCGACCTACAACTACCTGCACGACCACGACAAGGCCATGTTGCTCGGCAACACCGACAAACCCACCTACGACGTCGGCAAGCTGCGCATCACCCTGCACCACAACATGTTCGAGAACCTGGGCCAGCGCGCGCCGCGGGTGCGCTACGGCCAGGTGCACGTCTACAACAACCTCTATGTCATCCCGGACTCAGCGCAGTACTCGTACTCGCTGGGGGTCGGGGTCGAGTCGAGGATCTACGCGGAGAACAACTTCTTTTCCACGGCACCGGACGTGAACCCAAGCACGATCGTGCACTACTGGAAGGGAACGGCCATCCACGCGACCGGCACGATGGTCAACCGCCGGCCGCTGGACTTGGTCGCCGCGTACAACCGCGACTTCGACCCCGATCTCGCGACGGACGTGGGCTGGCGGCCTGCGCTCGTCACCCATGTCGACCCCACCATCGCGGTGCCGCGCCTGGTGCGCGACAGAGCGGGGGTCGGCCGCAACTAACTCTTCGAATGGGAGGTTCTTGGTGTTCCCTGCACTCAAGAAACTGTCCACAGTGGTATTGATGGTCGGTGCGGCCTTGGTCGCCGTGCCGGTCAGCGCCCCGGCGGCCGGCTGGCCCACGCCGACCAGTTCGACGCCGGTCAGCGCGACCATCCCCGTCGGCGGCGTCTACGACGGTGGCATGAAACGCTTCTACGGCACCGGCCCGCTCGGCACCGGCGGCCAGAACGAGGACCAGGACCCGATCTTCGACCTGGCCGCGGGCGCCACGCTGAAGAACGTCATCCTGGGCAGCCCGGCCGCCGACGGTGTGCACTGCGCTGGCACGTGCACGCTGCTCAACGTCTGGTGGGAGGACGTCGGCGAGGACGCGGCCACGCTCAAGGGCTCGTCGTCCTCGCAGACCATGACCATCGACGGCGGCGGTGCGCGCAAGGCGTCGGACAAGGTGTTCCAGCACAACGGTCCCGGCACGATGATCATCCGCAACTTCCAGGTGGACGACTTCGGCAAGCTCTACCGCTCCTGCGGCAACTGCAAGACCCAGTACCGCCGCAACGTCGTGGTCGACAACATCACCGCGACCGCGCCCGGCAAGGCGATCGTCGGCATCAACACCAACTACGGCGACACCGCCAAGCTGACGCGCATCACGATCGTCAACGACAGCAAGAAGAAGATCAAGGTGTGCGACAAGTACAAGGGTGTCACCAGCGGCGAACCGACCGAGATCGGCTCCGGTTCGGACAGTACGAACTGCCTGTACAAGACCTCTGATGTCACCTACCGGTAGCCGGCCAACGGAAAGGGAACCCAACGGAACGGAGTAACCGATGTCCATTTCACGCCGAGTGTTCACCGGCGGTCTCGTGGCCACCATGGCCGCGGCGCTGACCGTCACCAGTGCGGGACAGGCGTCCGCGGCCGGATCACCCACCGGCTTCGGCGCCGGGACGACCGGCGGTGGCAGTGCCACGCCGGTGACGGTCACCACGGCGTCCGCGCTGATCAACGCGATGAAGTCCAGTTCGGCCGCGGTCATCCGGGTCAGCGGGATGATCACGCTGAGCGGCATGCAGAAAGTGGCGTCCAACAAGACCCTCATCGGGGTCGGCTCGGGGTCCGGCATCAGTGGTGGCGGCCTCAACCTGTCCGGCGTCACGAACGTGATCATCCAGAACCTGAACTTCAAGGACTCCTCGGACGACGCCATCAACGTCCAGGAGAGCTCGACGAAGGTCTGGATCGACCACAACACGTTGTCGCACGCGCATGACGGCCTGATCGACATCAAGCGCGCTTCCGACTTCATCACCGTGTCGTGGAACAAGTTCCTCAACCACGACAAGACGATGCTGCTCGGGCACAGCGACGACAACGGCAGCCAGGACCGTGGCCACCTGCGCGTGTCCTATCACCACAACTGGTTCGACGGCACGACCCAACGGCACCCCCGGGTCCGGTTCGGCAATCCCGTGCACGTCTACAACAACTATTACGCCGGTGTGACCAGCTATGGCGTCGCGTCCACAATGGAGGCCGGCGTTCTGGTCGAAGGCAACTACTTCGAGAACGTCAAGGACCCGTTCCACCTCGGTGAGGGCAGTTCGC
This sequence comes from uncultured Actinocrispum sp., assembly GCA_966244135.1. Taxonomy (GTDB): domain Bacteria; phylum Actinomycetota; class Actinomycetes; order Mycobacteriales; family Pseudonocardiaceae; genus Kibdelosporangium. The sequence goes on from CBIMJO010000312.1 coordinate 4,327, forward strand.
CCGCCGGTGCGCTGGTGGCGCGGAACAACTTCCTCACCGGCTCGGGTGGCGGTCAGCAAGGCGGGAGCGTGAAGGTCATCCCGTATTCGTACACGCTCGACACCGCCAGTGGCGTCAAGGCGGCCGTTCAGAACGGGGCAGGCGCCGGCAAGGTCGGCTGATCCGCCCTGATCAGGCAGTGATCGGCCTGGTGGTCCCGCGCCTGCCCTGCATAGGTGCGGGACCACAGCTGACCCGTTCAGAACCCGATGGCCTCCCGGAGCAGCAGCACGGTCGCGTCACCCGGGAACGGTTCGCCGTTGAGGACGAGCAGGCGGTTGACGACGCTGGGCACGCCGTAGGCGACCATCGCGCGTTCGCTTTCCAGTGGGAGAGAGTGTTCCTCGAGGCGGCGCAGCGCGGTGGGCAGGTCCGGGACGACCTTCTGCGCGCCGGCGATGTAGATCCGGTGGCCCGCGCCGCCGGAGAAGGCGGGGATCTGGCTGCCGCTGGCGGAGGCGATCAGCAGCGAGCCGGTCTCGGTGACCGCGGCGACGCTGCCCATGGACACGTCCGGGGCGGAGATCAGCCGCCGGATCTCGTCGGACTGGGTGGCGCGGTCCATGGCCAGCACGCGCGGCCGGATGGCCTGGTAACGGCCGCTCGTAGCGATGTCCTCCTCGATGCCGGACAGCCGCAGGGTCTCGCTGGCCCCGGTGAACACGCTCGCGCCCTCCGGGATCAAGTCTTTCACCCGGTCACGGGCCGCTTCGGAGTCGTCGAGGATCTCGGCCGCGAAGCCGTGTTCCTTCAGCGCGGTGGCGGCTCGCTCCAGGCTCTGGGCGGACGCGGGAGCGGCGAAAAGCGTGGTCATGGTGCCTCCTGTGTGGTCTCCAGGAGTCCGACCGGATGGCTCGCGCGAATGTGAGGTCACGTTTCGGGGCGCTCAGGTGTCGGAGTGGTGAGCTGCGATGAAAGGGAGCCCGATGACTGCGATCATGAGCGAGCGGCGCCAGCTGATCGGCCTCGCGTACCGGCTGCTGGGGTCGCTCGCCGACGCCGAGGACGTCGTCCAGGAGACCTATGCCCGCTGGTATGCCATGTCAGCGGAGCAACAGGAGGCCATCGAGTCGCCGGGTGCCTGGCTGACCACGGTCGCCAGCCGGATCTGCCTCACCCAGCTCGGCTCGGCCCGGGCCCGGCGCGAGACGTACGTCGGGGAGTGGGTCCCAGAGCCGCTGCCCGGGCACACCGAGTGGTTCAGCGGCCGGCCGGACGCCGATCCCGCCGACCGGGTCACCCTGGACGAGTCGATCACCATGGCGTTCCTGGTCGTGCTCGACTCGATGACCCCCGCCGAGCGGGTCGCGTTCGTCCTGCACGACGTGTTCCGGTACTCGTTCGCCGACGTGGCCGAGGTCCTGGGCCGTTCGCAGGCGGCCTGCCGTCAGCTGGCCTCGTCGGCCCGCCGCCGGGTCCGGGCCGTACGTCCGGTGCCGGAGGCCCGGCAGGCCGCGATCGTGCGGGACTTCAAGGCGGCCTGGGAGGCCAAGGACATCAAGGCGCTGGTGGGCCTGCTCGACCCCGGCGCCACCTCGATCGCGGACAGCAACGGCCTGGTCATCGCCCACCTCGACCCGATCCACGGCGGCGAACAGGTCGCCGGCCTGTACGTCCACATCGCCAACGCCGCACCCGGCCTCACGCTCCTGGAGACCACGGTCAACGGGCAGCCGGGCCTGATCGCCCAGCTCGACGGGGTCACCGTGACGGTGTACGCGTTCCAGATCGAGGGCGACCGGATCAAGCGGATCTGGGCGGTCCGCAACCCGCACAAACTCGGTCCCTGGACGTCATGAGTCCTTCGTGCCGGCGATCAGCATCGCGTGGCCGAGCACCTTCGGGTGCCGCAACGGGAACGGCAGCGGCAGCGAGCCGGCCAGGCTGCCGGACTCCTCGACCGACGCCCCGGCCCGGCCGATCGCCTCCTGGACACCGTCGGGATAGAACGCCGGGTCACCGAACAGGTCGACGAACACGAACCGCCCACCCGGCCGCAGCACACGCAAAGCCTCGGCCACGCCGTCGGTCTTGCGTTCCACATCGGTGATCTCGTGGAACGTCAGACAACTGACCACCGCGTCGAAACCGCCATCGTCGAACCGCAGCGAAGCGCCACTCTGATTGTCGAAGGCAGTGCGGTCGGACACCCGCTCGATCCGCGCGTTGTCCTCACACAGATCCTTGGAGTACTCCCAGTCCTGCCCCCACGAATCGACCCCAGTGACCGTGCTGCCCGCCTTCGCGAGCTTGATGGCCAGGCTTCCACTGCCACAACCCACATCCAGCGCCTTGCTCCCAGACGGAAGGGCGGCCTTGGCCACGATCAGCTCGTGGATCCGGCGCTGCAGATCCCCGCCCCACGGCGCGAAGCGGTACACGGTGAGCGCCAGGATCGTTGTTATGTAACCGAAAAGCCCCAGCGGTACCAGGAACAGCAGGAACCACGGCGACAGAACGGCCAGTACCACCCCAGCGAGGCAGACCACGCTCAACCCAGCGAACACCACCAACCGGGAACTGCGGATCCAGGTGCGATAACGCGGTTTCCGGCCCGGGGCGGTCTCGGCCAGCGGCTGTTCGCCTGACATGGCGCGATCCTAGGGTGTCCGGGCCAGCCAAACCCGGTCCAAAGTGGCTCGGCGGCTACCGGCCGAGCCAGCGGAGGGCGGCTTCGGGGGTGTCGTCCGGGGCGTTGTTGAACGCGATCGCCGCGGTGGGGGCGTGCCGGTGGACCAGGTTGACCACCTTCTCGAACAGGTCCAGCAGCGGCTCGTGCTTGCGGATCCCGCCGCCGATCACCACGCACGCGTAGTCCTTGCCGGTCAACGCTTCCACGACCGCCGCCTCGGCGTTGTCCTCGGGGTCCACCAGGCACATGTCGGCCTCGATCCCGAGTTCGCCGAACCGCGCGTGGCCGCGTGCGATCGCCGCCTGGACCGGCTCGGGGTCCCAGCCCTCGAGTTTGGCGGGATCCAGCCCGATCACCAGTACTCGCCCCAGCGTCATGCCGCTTCCTTCCTGCCCGGCTGCGGTGCTGATGCTGATGCTGCCGGAGCCGGTCAGCGGCGCATGACGCGGCGGGCCAATCGGTTGCCGGTGAACTGGGCCAGCTGCACCAGGATGATGATGATCGCGACCGCGACGCCGGTGACCGCCCAGTTGAACCGCTGGTAGCCATAGACGATGGCGAAATCGCCCAGTCCGCCGCCGCCGATCGCGCCGGCCACCGCGGACATGTCCACCACCGCGACGGAGACGAAGGTATAGCCCAGGATCAGCGGCCCGAGGGCCTCGGGGACCAGCAGGGTGGTGATGATCCGCAGCGGGCTCGCGCCCATCGCGCGGGCGGCCTCGATGACGCCGGGGTCGATGGTGACCAGGTTCTGCTCGACGATCCGGGAGATGCCGAACGTGGCGGCCGCGATCAGGGCGAACGTGGCCGCGGCGGTGCCCAGCTGGGTGCCGACCACGGCGATGGTCACCGGGCCGATCGCGGTGATGAAGATGATGAACGGGATCGGGCGGATGATGTTCACCGTCACGTTCAGCACGGTGTGCACCGGGCGGTTGGCCAGAATGCCGCCGGGGCGGGTGCTGTAGAGCGCGATGCCCAGCAGCAGACCCAGGAACCCGCCCACCACAAGGGTTGCGGCGACCATCCACAGTGTCTGTCCGATGGAGTCGAACAGCAGCGGCCGCAGGGTGTCCCAGTTGGTGCCCATCAGGTCAGTTCCTCCACATCCGTGGCCGTGCGGAGGTCGGCGATGAGCTTGTCCACGTCCGCGCCGGTCAGCTCGAGCGTGAGGCTGCCGAACGAGGTGCTGCCCAGTTCCTTGACCCCGCCGTGGACGATCTCGAACCGCACGTCGTAGCGCCCCACCGCGTCCGACAGCACGCCGCCCACCCGGCGGTCGTCGCTGACCCGCGCGACCACCAGACGGCCCGGATGGCGTTGCCGGATCCGTTCCAGGTCAAGGGGATCGGGCCGGGCGCGCAGCACGGTCTCGACGAACTTCCTCGTGGTCTGCTCGCGCGGTTCGGCGAACACCGTTCGCACGGGACCGTGCTCGATCACGCGTCCGTCCTGCAGCACCGCCACCCGGTCGGCGATCTCCCGCACGACCTCCATCTCGTGCGTGATCACCACGATCGTCACGCCGAACTCGCGGTTCACCCGGCGCAGCAGGCGAAGCACCTCGCCGGTGGTCTCCGGGTCGAGCGCGCTGGTCGACTCGTCGGCCAGCAGGATCTTCGGG
>CBIMJO010000313.1:0-8615 GCA_966244135.1 uncultured Actinocrispum sp.
CCGACCACGATCAGCCGGGACGCGGACGCGATGGTGGCCTTGATCCGTTCGGAGTCCTCGACCCGCCGCAGGTACAGCGCGTCTTGCGCGCCGGGCAGCTGACGAGGGCTGGATCCGGTGGCCAGCAACAGTTTGTCGTAGGTGACGGCAGACCCGTCGGAGAGCCGGACCTCGTGCGCGGCGCGGTCGATGGCCGTCGCGGCGACGCCCCTCCGCAGGTCGACGTTGTTCTCGTCGTACCAGTTCTCGCTGTGCACGAAGATGCTCTCGCGTTCGGCCTTGCCCATGAGATAGCCCTTGGACAGCGGCGGCCGTTCGTAGGGACGCACCTGTTCTTCGGTGATCAGCACGATGTCGCCGTTGAACCCCTGGTCCCGCAAGGCTTCCGCGCCCTTGGCGCCGGCGAGCCCACCGCCGACGATGACGAAGGTGGTCACTGGAAATCCTCCATTCAGGCGTGTACGCCGGTAAGCGCGAAGAACTCCTGCCGCGAACGGCCATCCTCCCGCAAGATGCCCTGCAGTGCAGAGGTGACCGTGCGGGAGCCGGCCGCGCGGACGCCGCGCAACGTCATGCACGAGTGCTCGGCCTCGATCACCACACCGACACCCTTGGGGTGCAGTTGCCCGCCCAGCCAGTCCGCGACCTGCTTGGTCAGGCGTTCCTGGACCTGGGGGCGGCTGGCGAAGTGCTCGACGACGCGCGCGAGCTTGGACAGCCCCACGATGCGTTCCCCGGGGAGGTAACCCACATGGGCGACTCCGGAGAACGGCAGGAGGTGGTGCTCGCACACCGATCGCACCGGGATGTCGCGGGCCAGCACGAGCTCGTCGTAACCCTCGTCGTTGGGGAACGTGGTCAGGTTGAACTCGCGTGGCGTGAACAGCTCGGCATAGGCGCGAGCCATCCGGCCGGGCGTGCCCTGCAGGCCTTCGTCGTCAATGGACAGGCCCAGGGCCTTGAGGAACTCGCCCGCGGCGCGTTCGGCCGCCACGAGATCGACCTCGGCGCCTGCCTCGTGAACGGCCCGCAGGGTGGTTCGGGCGGGCATGGCGGCTCCTCGGTGCGTGCGTGCGCGGCGACTTACACCAAGAAATCTTGGTCTTATTACTCCCTCTGGTCAATAGTCAGGGTTACGCCAACCTCAATTCGCGTTAGTGTGCAAGGGTGAAGGATCCGGACATCAGGGCGGTCGCCGCACTGGACGACGAGTTGCGGCGGGGCATGTACCGCTTCATCCGCGCGGCGCGCCGTCCGGTGACCCGCGACGAGGCGGCGGCGTCGGTGGGCATCTCCCGCAAGCTGGCGGCCTTCCACCTCGACAAACTGGTGGCCGCGGGCCTCCTCCAGGCCAACTACCGGCCGGAGGGCCGCGTCGGCCGGGCCCCCAAGGTCTACGAACCGGCAACGATAGAGATCAACGTCGCCATCCCCCAACGCCAGCACGACGCCCTCGCGGCAATCCTCCTGGACGCCGTCGTGACCACCGAAGCCGGCGAAGCCGCCATCGAGTCGGCCCGCCGCCGCGGCGAAGACCTCGGCACCCAAGTCCGAACCGGCGGGGACCAGAACGAGGAGTCCGAGCGAGTCCGCAGACTGGGACGCCTAGGCCCAGAACGCACCCTGACCGTGGCCCAGGAAGTCCTGACGCGACACGGATTCGAACCCAGCCGCGAAAGCCCCACCTGCGTCCGGCTCCGAAACTGCCCCTTCCACCCGCTGGCGGCCCAAGCCCCGGACCTCGTGTGCGGCATCAACCAAGCATTCCTGACCGGATTCCTGTGCGGACTGGGCGCGTCCGCCGCTGTCGAAGCCGCCCTAGCCCCAGCCCAAGGAGAATGCTGCGTAGTCCTCCGCTCCACAAACCCACCCAAACCTGCCCCAGATACCCGCTGACCCCCAGCAGACTTCCGTTCGCCGCAGGCGCATCGATCCGCACCGGCCCACCGAACCTCGCTCAGGCCTGGGATCGTGCCATTTCCAGTCGGTCGGTGTCGCTGCATACTGGTTGGCCCGCGGCCGCCGTTTCCTCGGTACCCCTTGGTTTCATGCCTCCAGTCGGAACCGATTAGCCTCGGGTCCTCTGGGTTGCCGCATCGGTCGTTCAATGCCCGCGGCTGCCGTTTGCCGCGGACACAGCGAATCGACCTGCGGTCTGGTCTGCCGTGCGCCGCTAGTTGCCAGCCTCACACCTTCCATACCGCCACAGGTCGACTCACGGTTCGCGTCACCGCCACTCGCTGGGCTTTCTCAGCCATACGGAAGAGCTGGTTTCAGCTGTGGCGTACCGCTTGTGGCCTGCTGTTCCCGACATCGTCACTCATTGGGCTCGCGGGCTTCTACGCCGCGCGGACCTCCCAGGAGGCGCTGGAGGTGTACCGGCCGAATCTTCGAGAGCCGGCTGGCGTTGCAGGCCCAGCTGGGACTCGAACCGGTGTTCCCCACACTGATCTTCGAAACGCCTGGCACGCAGTCGGTGTCGTGTCCACCGGGGCGACGCGCTGGAGATCATGGAGCGACCGTCTCACGCCGGCCGGTTTGCCCCACGAGGGCTGGCGTGTCGTGCCGCCGCTAGTTTGTGGTCCGCGGCTTCGCTCTTTCGTCGTTTTTTGCAGCAACGAAGGGCTGTCCGGGGGCGTGCCGCGCCATCGCTGGTCGGCTGGTCCTCCTGGCCGGTGGCGCGGTGTCCACCGTGCGGGCGGCCTGGTCGCGCTGGACGTCGTCCTCACACAGGTTTCCGTTTCGCCGCACCGCCATCAGCGGGCTGAATTCTCTGTGCTGACAGCAGTTGGCCTCCGGCCCCCGATTTCCAGCGTACCGACCGGATCGCTGCCGACAGAAGCCGGAGACTCGGTGCCTGTGGATAAGTGTCCGTTGTGGACAACTCGTCGCATCGGCGCCGTGGCCACCGGTTTCTGTCGGTGCTCGGCGGTAGGCTGGATTTCGGGGGGCCGGAGGCCACCGTTGTGTTGGTTACTGCGTTGGTTACTGGTCGGCGAGGGTCTTGGCGGTGGCGACGTTCAGGCCACTGGCCTCAACGACCGGTCGGCCGCATTCGCCGTGGTTTGCCTGCACGGTAACGGATTCGCCGGGCAACAAGGACACGTAGTTGTCGCTCCACGTCAGCGGGGTCACCTGGCTGCCGTCCTGCTTGCGCAGGGTGAGCGCGACGGATGGGGCGATGGTCGACGACGTGTTCTTGATGGTCACGGTCGTGATGCCGTTGTGTGTGCGGGCACGGACGTCGATGCCCGCCTTGGGCAGCGTGGCCAGGCCGCTGAGGTCGGCGTAGCTGCTGACCGGCGTGAAGTACCAGTCGCTGTTGGCCCAGTCGATCACATCCGGCTTCGACGACAGCCAGTACGTGTTCTTGCTGACCTCACGGCCGCCGCGGTCGGTCAGCTTCAGCCGCACGAAGTACGTCGACGAAAGGTTTTGCAACTCGGGCAGCTGGAAAACCTCAGTGACGCCCAGGGATGCGACGGACAGGTCACGCTTTTCCTGGCTGTGCACCAGTTTGCCGTCGAGGTTGTACACCTCGGCGCGCACGGTCAGGCCCTGCCCGCCCTTCGGGCCCTGGCCGACCACGACAACCGAGCGGTCGTCGTATGAGTACTGCACGTGCAGCGGCTCGTTCGCCTTCTTCACACCGAAGTACGCGCCGGCCGGCGCGAGGTCGTTGCTGAACAAGTGCCAGTTCAGCGATGGCCACGCGTTGTTGAGCATCCAGTAGATCAGCCCGGTGGCCGGACGTTCGGCGGTCATCCGCCGTGCGTACGCCTCGAACTGCGCACGGGTCTGCTCGTAGTTGGCCAGCTGAGCCTTGTCGACGTAGTCGGTCAGGCTCGTCGGCGTGCCGTACCGCTTGGCCAGCGCGGTGTTGAACAACGTGAGGTTGTTGAACGGCTCGTTGCCGCGGCCGGTGTGGAACTGCGGAGTCGTGGGCTCCTTCCACAGCTGTTCCTGCTCGGTCGGCGACAGCATGGCGCGCACGCTGTCCAGGTTCGGGATGGAGTGCCCGGCGCTCAGCTCGCCGCCGAACCCGTATGCCGCACCCAACTGGTCGCCGTACCAGTAGTTCGGCGGAACCCAGTCGTACGGGCCTTCCATCTTGCTGCCCGACGATCCCAACGGCGGCTGTGCGCCACCGTTCAGCGAAGCCGCGGGCACCACCGGGTTCGCCCAGCCGGCCTTCTCGAACTCGGCCAGGTACATCTGCTGGACATCGGTGGGTGACGTGATGTCACTGCCGATCAGGAACGCGATCACGCTTGGGTGACTGCGGACGAAACGGGCCTGCGCGGCCATGGAACCACGCGCGATCTCGTAGTCCGAGGCGGTCCAGTCCGATCCGCCCCAGCCGCTCCACGGTTCCCACTTGTCACAGCATTCCCAGCCGGGCAGCAGCATGATGCCGTACCGGTCGGCCAGGTCGTAGAACTCCGGCGTCTCCAGCTTGCCTTCCATCCGGATGGCGTTGAGGCCGAGGTCCCGCGCATAACGCATCTGCGACTCGAGCCGGTCGGGCTGCGTGCGCAGCAACAGGTCGGGCGCCCAGCCACCGCCGCGGATCTGCAGCGGCTTGCCGTTGATGACGAACTGCCGGTCGCCCTTGGCGTTCAGGCTGGACTGCACATCGCGGATGACGAAGTTCGAGCCCGCCTGGTCCGACGTCCAGCCACTGACACGGGCAGTGACATCGAGCCGGTACAGCGGCTGGTCACCGAACTGGGCCGGCCACCACACCTTCGGGTTGCGGAAGGTCTCGACCGGGAACGCGACGGCCTTGGTCTCGCCCGCGTTCAACTGGAGGTTCTGGCTCAGCCTGCGGTCACCGATCCGGCCCTGCAGCGAGACGGACTGTGGCGTGTTGGTGTTGTTGTGCAGCTCGGCGAACGCGGTTACGTCGGCCGATGACAGGGTCGGCAGCGCCAGCTTGGAGTGCACGTAGGTGCCGGTGATGGAGACCGGCCCGGTGCGGGCGATCTCGACGTCCCGCCAGATCCCCATGTTGTTGTCCGGGGCGGGCTGGGCCCAGTCGATCCAGCTGATGCCGAAGTCCTCCTGCGGGTCGGCGGGCTGGACCTTGATCGCCAGCGCGTTGCGGCCCGGGCGGACGAGGGAGCTGATGTCGAACTCGCGGGCGTTGTAGGTGCCGACGACCTCGCCGACCTTGGTGCCGTTCACCCAGACCTCGCCGCGCGAGATCACGCCGGGCACCCGCAGCAGCGTCGTCGGCGCCGAGCCACGCACGGTGAACTCGCTGCGGTACCACCACGGCACCTTGAAGTCCGCCGCGTTGACCTTGTCGCGCAGGTTGGTGGAGTAGAAGAGATCGGGGTACTTGCCGTTCTGTACCAGCCCGGCCAAAACGGTCGAACGAGGACCAACCGGATACCAGGAACGCGCGTTGAACTGGGTCCGGGAGACCGCCGCACCATCGGCGCTGACCTGCGCGGATGACTGGATCTGCCAGCCGGCGACCGGGGTGCTGGCACCGGTCGAGTCGGCGAGGGTGGTGGTTGTCGAGGTATCGGGTGACGCCGACGCGGTCGCGCCGGGCGCTAATGAGAATGTCAGCAAAAGTGCCAGGACAAGGGCGAGTCTCGCCCGTAACGAGGGCATGCAGGCCTCCTCGGCGGCTGGGATCGCCTATTAATAGGGAACTTTCTTAACAAAGTCAATGGTCGGCGGGTGTCTAGACCGGCTGTGGTCTGAACCTTTATTGTCAACGAACTAGTTGATAAACAGATGGATTGATAAACATGTCGGTTGACGAGGTGGCGGATCGGCTGGATCGGGCGTTCACCGCGCTGGGTGATCCGGTGCGGCGTGCGATGGTTGCTCGTTTGTCCCGTGGTGACGCGACCGTGAACGAGCTAGCCGAGCCGTTCCCGATCACCAAGCAGGCGGTCTCGCGGCACATCCAGGTGCTGGAGGCGGCCGGGTTGATCACCCGCAGCCGGGACGCGCAGCGGCGTCCGTGTCACCTGAACGCGGCGGCGCTGGAGGAGCTGACCAGCTGGATCGACACCTACCGGCTGGCCATGGAGAGCCGGTACCGCCGTCTCGACGCCGTTCTCGAAACGATGAAGGAACAGGAACAGTGAACGAGACCGCGATCACCGCGCTATCAGGCACGCCGTTCATCGACATGACCCGTGAGTTCGATGCCACCCCGGCACAGGTCTTCCGTGTCTGGACGGACCCGGAGCTGGTCCCGCAGTGGCTGGCCCGCGCAGCGTGGACACGGAGGTACTCGAGTACGACGTGTCGCCAGGCGGGTGTTATCGGTACGTGCACCGTGTGACGCGGACGACGAGTACCGCTTCCGCGGCGTGTTCCACACCGTCGTGAAGGACGAGCGGATCATCCAGACCTTCGAGTACGAAGGTGCTCCGGATCAGGTCAGCCTGGAGTCGATGGCTTTCGAGGGGCCTCGGCGGCCACACGCGGGTCTGGAGTCACGCGGTGTTCTCCACGGTGGAGGCGCGCGACGCGATGGTGGCCAGCGGTATGGAGCACGGCCTGCGCGACGCCATGGACCGCATCGAGGAAATCCTGGCCCGATGAGTGCCCGCGGCCAGGTCGTCGCCACATCACGATGTCCCTTGACGGTTACGTCATCGCACCCGGCACCGACCTTGAACACGGTCTTGGTGTGGGTGACGAACTCCGATCCGGGCGACCAGGCTCAGCTCGACATCGGGTGGCCCGCACCGGAGCGGTCTCATGGGCCGGACGTTCGACTTCATCGACGGCCCGAACGGCTGGAACGAGACGATGGGCTACGGCGCCGACCGCAATACCGTGCCACCAGTCTTCGTGGTCACGCACACCGCGCCGGAACGGTGGCGCCTTGGCGCCCGTTTCCGCTTTGCCACGAACGGCTTGGCAGACGCTGTAACTCAAGCGCGTGCCGTCGCAGGGGACAAGGATGTTCTGATCATGGGCGGCGGTGCCGTGATCAACGCCCATCTGGTGGCGGGACTGGTTGACGAGCTGAAACTGCGGATCGCGCCGGTCGTCCTGGGCGGCGGACCGCCGTTGTTCGCAACAGCGCCTGAGAAGCCGGTCGAACTCGAGCTGGCCGAGTCCATCTCAACCACCGCCGCCCACCACCTCACCCACACACACCCAAGCTGATCCTCAGTGGATAGTCGCAAGTAGACAGCTGGACAGCGTCCCGCGGTCTGCAGACCGCAGGGTTCTGGCTCGTCGCCTAGTTCAGGGCCGCTTTGAGCAGAGCGTGCAACGCCGGGTTGGCCAGTTCGTCCCCAGAGCGGATCTTGATGTGCCGGTGAACCTTTCCCGTGCCCTGCAACAACCCGGTGGGATCCTCCAGTGACGCTCCACCGGCAATCCCAAGCCGGACATAGTCGTCGAACGGCGCCACCGTGAACCGCAGTCCCCGATACCCGGTGCTGGCCCCATAACCGATGTTCTCGCTGTCAGCGGTGAGAACCGCCGTCGGATACACATCCAGAAGAAGCTCGTGGATCAGGATCGTCAGCGGACCGCCCAGATCCAGGATGCGTTGAACTGCCGGATCCATCTGCGCCTCGAAGGTGTGAGTGATGCCTGATGGGAGGCCCGAGTGTAGGACCTCCACCCCACCAGAGCGAGCAATCCCACCCACAACCTCAAAAACCAAACAAACAGACATCGTAGGCAATGCGCCCGACCAACTCGGCACTGCGGAAGGCCGCTTGTCGAGGCCGCCGCCGATCAGCGGATTGGCCAAGGGGAGAGGGCACATCGGACGGAGGCCGAGGACACGAGAGTCAGGGCGCGAGCGACCAGGCTGACGTGGGGAGCACCTGCGCGCGGGGACCAAGGCCAAGGAAACTGAGCGGCAGTCACTCGAATACGCAAACGAACCTCGAGCCGAGATCGAGCCCAGGACGAGCGACCGCGGCCAGCGGGGAGTTCCGTGGGCGGGGCCAGGAGAGTCAAGGCACACGAGCAGATCTACGTGAGGGGACCAGGCGAGATGACCGATCCGTGAGGAGCCAGGGCGGTCGATCAATGCGGAGGGTGTCGGGGTGACGGTTAGATCAATGAGGAGAGTGTCGGGGTGACGGTCGGATCGATGCCGAAGTTGTCGGGTGGATGTCGGAGCTATGGGGCCAAGGCGAACGGCCAGGTAGCGCAGAGAACGTCTTTGGGTGGAGCGTGGCGGGAGTCGAAGGCGGCGGCCGGGCAGCGCGGAGAGTGTCTCGGGCGGGCATCGAGGCCAAGGGATTCAGGGGCGAGTTGCCGAGCCGGTGCAGAGGACGCTTCGGGTGAGGCGCGGAAGGCGATCTGAGGGTGGGAAGCGTCTGGGGCGTAGGGCGAGGCTTAAAGGAGAGCGGAGGGCGAGCGGTCAGGCTAGCGCTGAGGGACGCCTGGGGTGGAGATCGAGAGCTGAAGACGGCGGTTCGGTTGATGTGGAGAGTGCCTCGGGTGGAGTGCGAAGCCAGGGCAGCATGAGTGGCTGGGTTGGTATGTAGGGAGTTGAAGGTGGTGGGCGGGTTGGTGCGGAAGTGTCTCGGGCGGCGAGCTATCGGTGAATGGCCCGGGTCGGCACGACGACGTCGTGGTGGGGCTGGGGGAGAGCCGAGGGTGGGGGGTGG
>CBIMJO010000314.1:0-8608 GCA_966244135.1 uncultured Actinocrispum sp.
CCGCCGTGGCGAACCAGGGAGCCACTGCGCGGGCGGCGAAACCCGCCCAGCCCGCCACCCGGATCGACCGGTCATGGATCCTCTCCGGATCCGCCCGGAACAGCACCGGGCGGACCACCCGCCGATACACACCCATGCCACCAGCCAACTCCGGCCGTCAACCCCTGGTGATGACCTGGAGTGTCGCTGTTCCGGACGTGACGACGGCGAGGCCGGGCGCGGACTGGAACAACGCGACGGCCAGTTTCGGCCCGGTTGCGAGGGATGTGACGTCGAAGGCCATCCAGTCCTGGGTGGTTGAGATCATCGCCTCGCCCGCCGCCACGCCCAGGGACGGTTTGGTGTTCCAGGTGACGGTCGCGGGGTTCCAGTCCGGGCTGATTCCGTAGGCCCGCACGGAGGTCTGGGTGCCGCCTGAGTCCGAGACCTGGCCTTTGATCCACAGGACGGCTCGTTCGACCGGGACGGTGGGCAGGGCGAAGCGGAGCAGGGCCTGCCTGGTGAAGCCGGTGCCACTGGCGACCCGCTTGATGACCAGGCTGGTCTCGGTGTCGAAGTTCGTTGTGGCGTTGGAGCCGTCGCGGACGTAGGTGTCGGCGTCCGCCTGGACGACGTGCGCCGGGCGGGGCGTGTAGGTGCCTTTGGTGAGACGGACGGTGTGGGTTGTGCCTTGGGTGCCGCCGGTCTCGACGAGGATCTTGGTCGTGGGGCTGGTGGTGAGCACCGTGCAGCCGGAGGCGGACACCGGAGTCAGGCCGGACCGGGCGAACTCGACCAGCCTGGTCGCATCCTGGCGGGTCGGCTCGGACACGGCGATCGTCACCGCACCGCCCGATTCCTCGGCGAGGACGGACGCCGGACCGTCCACAATGATCCCACCGGCCGCGCCCGCTTGGAAGAAGTTGGCCGCGGTGATGCCGGTCCGGCGGTCGCCGACGGCTTGCACAGCAGGGGTGTTGACGAGGATCCGGGCATCTTGGGCATTGACGTAGGCCTGGGTGCGGCCCGCAGTCGCCCCTGGCAGCAAGATGTAGGCGTAGCTGGCGTTCGATGGGTTCACGCCGTGGTCCAGCCATAGGGTCAGGTAGCGGCGAGTGATCGAGGTGGTGGGCCCGCTGGTGTTGACGTCCCGCCACCGCCCGGTCCGGTCCTCGCGCAACGCGTGCACCGTTGTGGCAGCGGGGAAAACGATCCCGCCCACGCCGTCGACGGTGAGCCACTTCGGGGACAACACCTGCTCTCCCAGCGCGGAGGAGACCGTGCGACCGTCCTCGATCAGTGTCGGAGCGCCGTTCCGGTTCTCCAGCACGGTTTCCACCCGGTTGCTGCCGGTGATGCCCGCGCCCAGGGCGATGATCGAGTCGCCCAGGCAGAACCAGGACTTCTTCGCGGTGACAACGGAGTTGAAGGCTTGCAGGTCCATGCCGACGGCGCCGTGCTCACCGCGCAGGACCGCGCCACCGACCCAGGTCTTGGTGGACAACGAGGCCGCACCAATGGCGTCCGCCAAAGGTGTTGCGCTGACTGTGGTTCCCGGCAGGCGGTACGGGTCGACCGTGGGCCAGAACTCGTCGCTGTAGTGATCCAGCTTGGTGCCCGTGTAGAGGTAGGTCATGCCCTCGGTGGTGTGCCAGCCGCGGAGGTTCTCGCCGTTCATCGACTCGAACCGGTTCATCCGCGCGGAGTTCAGCGCGATCACCAACGCCCACCCTCGGCCCCGGTGCACGACCCGGTCCATGCAGGGGAACTGCACATGCCCGAGCGGATCCGGCAGGATGGGAATGCCCGGGTCGTTCAGCACCGGCGCGGCCAAGGCGACCTGCGGCACCGTGCCGTACGTGGTGATCGGGCGGATCGTGTTGGCCCGCAGCCAGGTCTTGCCCAGTGACCGGATGGCCGCGCTCATCGGGTTGTCCGTGTTGGCCAGCAACAACAGGTCCCAGCCGAACAACATGCCGTCGTCGGCGTCCCGCTCACCGCTCCGCGCGATCGCCCGGCCGCGAACCGCGTCGAACACCAGCCCACGGAACACGACCGGCGCGTACGCGGAGGAGATCGAGTCGTACACGGTGGACTTGCCCGGGTCGGTGATGTCCCAAGCGGATCCGCGTAACAAGGAGAACAACAACGCCAGCCGGTTGAGGATCACATGCCCGTAGGTGCCGGTGTATGGAACATTGGTGTGCTGGACGAACGATCCGTCCGCGTACAGCCCATCGCCCGTCAGCACATACGGGAAAACATCGGACAGGCAGTCACGTGCCGTCACAAGGAAGGACGCGTCGGCACCCAGAATGCCCCGTAGCGCGAACACCCGCGAGAGGTCGGCGCGGTTGGCACCGGTGGAGACCACCCGGGCGGGCATCATCAGGTACGGGGTGGGCACGAAATGGTCGATGGCGGCGAGGTGGCCGGCCAGCTGAGCGGCCGGGATCCGGTCGTACAGCAGCACACACAGGTCCTCCAGCGCCTGCGGCGTGCCGATCTCCCAGTCCCACCAGTTGCCGTACTCCTGTTGCCCGGCTTTGTAGGTGCCGCCGAGATAGGCCATCCCATCGACCACTTTGGACATCGTCGCCGCGTCGCCGGTCATGGACGTCCCGGTCGTGGTGCAGGCCAAGGCGATCTGACGGAGTCTGGTGAAACTGCCGGTGACGTTGGCCGATGAGGTCCCCAGCGGCAGGTCCGCCCACAGCGCCGGGGTCATGGTCGACCGATACTGGCGCGCCGAGGCGTCCAAACTGGACAGCGCGGGCGCGAGGACGGGATCAGTGGGGTTGATGGCGCCGCCGGTCATGGTGTCGGCCCAACGTTTGCGGAGGGTGTCGTACTCGGTGGCCGCGGACGCCGGCGAGAACGGGGTGAGGGCGGCGAACGCGCCGGTGGCGAGCAGAACCTGTCGGCGGGACGGCATGGCGGGACTCCCAACGGGTTAGGCACTGATGTCGAGTTGCTCCACGGAGATCGGCTGGTCGAACGGGCGCCCGGCGACGAACGCGGCCAGCTCGGCCAGGGCCATGTCGGCCAGCCGGTGCAGCTCGTCGCCGAGCGAGCCGGCGATGTGCGGGGTGAGGAAGACGTTGTCGAGGTCGTACAGCACCGAGCCGTCCGGCAGCGGCTCGGGGTCGGTCACGTCCAGCATCGCGTCGATCCGGCCGCTGACAACGTGTTCGGTCAAGGCCACGGTGTCCACGAGGGCGCCGCGAGAGGTGTTGATCAGCACGGCGCCGTCGCGCAGCAGGGTCAGGCGGCGGCCGTCGATCATGTGCCGGGTCTCGGGCGTGCTGGGCGCGTGCAGGCTGACGATGTCACACGTACTCATCAGCTCGTCCAGGCCAACCTTGCGGGCACCATAGCGGGCCGCTTCGCCGCGGCTGACGTACGGGTCGTACACCGAGAGCGTGAAGTCGTGCATCCGCAACAGGTCCAGCACCCGGCGGCCGATCCGGGACGCACCGACGATGCCCACCGAACGGCCGTAGTTGCCCACCCATGGCGCGTCCCGGCGGGACCGGAACGCCCGTTTGCCCGACAACAGGATCGCGGCCAGGGTGAACTCCGCGACCGGGATGGCGTTGGCGTCGGCGCAACTGGTGACCGCGATCCCCCGCTGCCACACCTCCGGCCGCAGGATCTCCTTCACCGAGCCCGCAGTGTGCACCACGGCGCGAAGCCTGGGCGCGTGGGCGAGCACGGTCGCGTCCACCACCGGCGCTCCCCACCCGGTGATGAGTACCTCTACTGTGGACAGTCCAGGCGGAACTGCGGCGAAACTCTGGACGGCGTGATCGTCCACTGTGACCAGTTGGTGCAGGGCGGCCCGCTGCGCCGGGGTGAACAGGCCCGCGTAGGTGTCCCCGTCCATCGCCACCAGTGCGTGCGGCTTCACTTCACTGCTCCCGCAGTCAGCCCGGCCCGCCAGAACCGTTGCAGCATCAGGAACCCGGCGAGCAGGGGAACGAGCGCCACCAGCGAGCCGGTGACGACCAGCAAGTAGTACTCCGGGAACGAGTAGGTCACCGAGTTCCACGCGTACAGCCCCAGGCTGACCGGGAAAAGCCTCTGGTTCGACAGCATCACCAGCGGCAGGAAGAAGTTGTTCCAGATCGCCACGAACTGGAACAGGAACACGGTCACCACGCCCGGGGTCATCATCGGCAGGGCGATCCGCCGGAAGGTCAGCCACTCCCCCGCGCCGTCGATCCGCGCGGCCTCGATCACCTCGTCCGGCACGGCCGCACCGGCGAACACCCGGGACAGGTACACCCCGAACGGGTTGACCAGCACCGGGATGAACACCGACCAGAACGTGTTGGAGATGCCGATCTTCGCGGCCAGCAGGTACAACGGGATGACCAATGCGGTAGCCGGGACCAGCACCCCGGCCAGCACCAAGGCGTACAGCTTCTCCTTGCCGCGGAAGGCGAACTTCTCGAAGGCGTACCCGGCCATCGCACAGATGAACGCGCCCAGCGCGGCCCCGCCGCCCGCGTAGAACAGGCTGTTGAGCAGCCATCGGAGGTAGAGACCGTCGCCCTCGCTGAACAACGCGCGCAGGTTGTCCCACAAGTGCATACCGCCGAACCAGTACCCGAAGGTGCCGAACAGGTCCGGCAGGTTCTTGGTGGCCGAGAACAGCAGCCAGGTCAACGGCAGGAAGGTGTACGCGGCGCCGATGACGAGCACCGCGTTCACCCCGGCCCGGCGGAGGGCCGTCACCGCAACACGCCCCTCCGCCGATTGACCACCCAGGACAGCCCGCCTGCCAGGACGGCGAGCAGGAGGGACGCCGCGGTGGCCCGTCCGTAGTCGTTCGCCACGAAGGCGAGGTCGAAGATGTACATGTTCGGTGTGTAGTGACTGGATACCGCGCTCGCTTTCGATTGCAGCAACAGGGGTTCGGTGAACAGCTGAAGGGCGCCGACAGTCGTGAACAGCAGCGCGACCCCGATCGCCGGACGGATCATGGGCAGCTTGACCGACCACGCGATCCGGGCGCCGCCCGCACCGTCCACAGTGGCCGCCTCGATCACCTCGCGCGGCACGGTCTTCAGCGCCGCGTAGAAGATCACCATGTTGTAGCCGGTCCACTCCCAGACCGCGATGTTGATGATCGACGGCAGCACCATCCCGGGCGAGAGGAAGTCCAGCGGGATCCCAGCGTCCCGCAGCAGCGCCACGACCGGACTCAGGCCGGGCACGTACAGATAGGTCCACAGCAGAGCCGCGATGCTGCCCGGGATCGCGTGCGGCAGGAACAACGCCAGCTGGAAGAACCGCCGCGCCACCGCCAGAGCCGAGTCGAGCAGCAAAGCGAACAGCAGGGCCAAACCCAGCATGACCGGGATATACACCACGATGAACACGGCCACGATCAGCAAGCCCGAGGTGAACCTCGAGTCGCTGAGCACGTCAAGATAGTTGCCCAGCCCGGAGAAGACCTGCTGCACGCCGCCGAAGCCGAGGCCATCCCGCTTGTCGGTGAACAGGCTGAGGTACAGGGCGTAGCCCAGCGGCGCGATCACCGCGGCGGCGAACAGGGTCAGGAACGGGACCAGGAACAGCGGTCTAGCCAGCCGAGACATTCAGGCCCCGCGCCTTGATGTCGGCCACAGTCGACGTTTGCGCCGCCGCGAGGCTGTCCGGCAACGGTTTCTTGGCCGCGAAGCCGTTCTGGATCGCGGTGAACGTCTGCAAAGTCGTCGGCCCCCATGTCCACGGTGTCTTCACGGACTCGTAGGACTTGCGGAACACGGCGTAGATGTCCTGGCCGCCGAAGAACTTCTTGTCGTACTTCTCCCCCACCGGCCCGACCAGCGCGGACGACACCGGGTAGATGCTGCTGACCTTGGCCACCTCGTCGATCGCGGCCTTGTCCGTGGTCATCCAGGTGATGAACGCCATCGCGGCGGCCTTGTTCTTGCTGTCCTTGGTGATCGCGAACGACGAGCCACCGTTGAACGCGCTCGTGGTGCTGCTCGGCCAGTTCGGCAGCGGCGCCACGGCCCACTGCCCGGACAGCGCCGGAGTGTTGGCCGTCAGCTGCGCCGCACCCCACGAGGCACCGACCCATCCGGCCACGGAACCGTTCTGCAGTCCGGAGATCCAGCCCTGCTGAAACAACGGCTGCACGGACACCAGGTCTTCGCTGATCATTCCCTGCCAGAAGCCGGCCACCTTGCGGGAGGCGGGACTGTCCACGGAGACCGTCCACGTGTCGCCCTTCGTGCCGTACCACTGGCCGCCGACCTGCTGGGTCAACGCGGCCAGCGTGGCGGCGTCGTTGTTGCCCAGCGCGGCGATCCGGCTCTGCGGCAGGGCGGTCTTGAGCTTGCGCGCGTCCGCGGCGAACTCGTCCCATGTGGACGGCGGCTCGGCGATCCCGGCCTGGGTGAACAGGTCCTTGCGGTAGTAGAACACCATCGGGCCGGTATCCCTGGGCAGGCCCCACTTGTGCCCGCCCAGGGTGACCAGGTTCCAGCCCGCCTCGTCGAACGCGCCCTGCACAGCGGGCGTGATCTCCTCGTCGAGCGGCTGCAGGGCACCGCTGGACACGAACTGCGGAAGCGCCAGGTACTCCACGGTCGCCACATCCGGTGCGCTGCCCGCTTTCGCCGCCGCCTCAAGGTTCGCGTAGCTGCCCGCGGTACCCGACGGGGTCTGGCTGAGTTCCACGTGAATGGCGCTCTGGCTGCGGTTGTAGGCGTCCACCACCTTGTCGATGCCCTTGAGCCAGGACCAGAAGGTGATCTTCCCGGTCGGCGAGCCGCTCGCCACCGGCTCTCCGCCGCAGGCCGTGAGACCGAGGCACAAGGCCAACACGAGGGCGGGGATTCGTCTGATCCGCATGGCAGCTCTCCTGACTTGTGGTGCGTAGCACATTCAGTCCAAACTGCTCATGGGTCAATTTTTCCGAAAAGAACCGCACAGAAGTGAACACGGGGGTTCGTTGGACAGCGTGCACCTGCCGCAGGAGCGGTACGAGATCATCCTCGCCGAGGTGCGTCGTCGCAGGTCGGTGCGGGTGTCCGAGCTCGCCGCCCAGCTCGGCGTGTCCGGTATGACCGTCCGCCGGGACATCGGCCACCTGGCCGACCGCGGGCTGCTCAGCCGCGTGCACGGCGGGGCGGCCGTGCACGCGGCGCAGCGCACGGCCGCCACCAGTACGCCCGAGGAGATCGTGATCGGCATGGTGGTGCCGTCGACCTCGTTCTACTTTCCCGACATGATCCGTGGTGCGCAGTCCGGGGTGACCGCGGTCGGCGGGCGGATGGTGCTGCAGGTGTCCCGGTATGACCTGGCCGAGCAGTGGCGGCAGGCAGCCGAGCTGGTCTCCATTGGCGCGCAAGGACTTCTGCTGACGCCCACCGCCGATCCCGCTTTGTCCGAACGGGTCCGTGACCTCGGCGTGCCGTGTGTGTTGGTGGAGCGGCAGGTCACCGGCCTGGCGGTGGCCGACGTCGAGTCGGTCAGCTCCGATCACGCCGCCGGGGCCGCCAAGGCCGTCCAGCACCTCGCCGACCTCGGCCACCGTAGTGTCGGCCTGCTCGCCGTGCAGACCCCGACCGCCGGCCCAGTTGCCGCCGGCCACGCCGAAGCCGTTGCGGCACTGGGACTTGCCGAAGCTCCCGTGTCCGTGGTCTCCCGCGACACCGACCGTGCCGAGGCAGCCCGGGCCGTGCTGGCCGAATGCCTGGAGACGGGGACCACGGCCATGCTCGTGCACGGCGACCAAGAGGCCGCTTTACTTGTCCAGCAGGTCAAGGCCAGCGGCCGCTCGGTGCCCCGGGACTTCGCGGTGATCTCCTACGACGACGAGATCGCCGCCCTCGCCGACCCGCCGCTCACCGCGGTCTCCCCGCCCAAGGCCCACCTCGGCCGGTTCGCCGCCGAACTGCTGCTCAACCGCCTGCGCAACACCACCGCCCCGGTCCAGCATGTGCATATGGTGCCGCGTCTTATCGTCCGATCGACCTGTGGCGGGTGAAGATAGGCGCATGACGAGCCTTGGCGTGCACTTCGCGTTGACCGCCGAGCAGGAGGACGCGCTGCTCGATGCCGGTGACCCGGACGAGGTCCTGGACCTGGTCGAGCGGATCGAGGAGGGTGCCGCCGAAGCCGACCTGATGGACACCGACAAGGCCTGGGACACCATCCACCGGTGCCTATCGGACGGCACCCTGAACACCACCGGCGGCGACTATCCGTTGTCCCACGCGGTTCTCGGCGGAATGCAGGTGGACGCCGGGGAGGACTACTTCGTCAGTTACCTGACGCCCGAGCAGGTCGGGGACGTCGCCCATGCCCTGGCCGCGCTCACCGAGCAGTGGTTCTGGCAACGGCTCGTCACGCTGGACCTCACCGAGGACCTGCAGTACGTCTGGACGAACTTCGTCGATCTGCGAAGGTTCTTCGAGCAGGTGGCCCCGACCGGGCGGGCCGTGATCTTCACCGTCGACCAGTAGCCAGGGTCTCGTCCAGCCAGTCGAAGATGACCTGGTGCACGCGGGACATCGCGCCCATGTGGCAGTGTTCGCCCGCGCCGTCGGCCTCCGTCAACCGCACCAGGGTCGTCCGGGCGTTGGTCATCGCCTCGGCGGCCTTCTCC
>CBIMJO010000315.1:0-8606 GCA_966244135.1 uncultured Actinocrispum sp.
CCCTCCGCTCCCGCAGCAACCGTGCCTACGCCTACGAATCGGCGGGGGAACTGGGCCGTGCGATCCCTCTGTACGAAGCCACCCTCTCCGATCGAGAGCGGATCCTGGGTGCCGATCATCCCGACACCCTCCGCTCTCGTAACAACCTCGCCTACGCCTACGAATCGGCGGGGGACCTTGGCCGCGCGATCCGGCTGTATGAAGCCGCCCTTGCCGACAGCGAACGAATACTCGGGGCCAACCATCCAACGACCAAAGTCGTCAGGAACAACCTCAACGCGGCTCGCAGGAGCTAACGCCACCGCCGCCACACACTTAGATACGAGTACAACGCACTACCCCTCGCCAATAGACTGACATGTCCGCTCGTCGGCGGAAGAGTGCGCTCTAACTGCCAAATTCTGATCACGGTCGGTGAGCCTGCCCGGCAGAGACCGAAGTGAGCCGTCAAGCAGGTACTGAAGCCAATGCGCCAACCATCATCTGAAGCCCGACAATCTTGGCGCTGGTTCACACGCGCCGGACACTGCTTGTTTCTGGCCACCCATGTTGGCCTCGATAATTTGATTGCGGGACGTCAGCGGATGTCGCAGAATGTCATCGTGCAGATGACCCGCGAGAATCTCATAGAGCTACGTGATGCGGCTGCGTCGAACGCTGCCAGCCTCTTGCATGACGCCCAGCTGCTGTTTCTGGGTAGCAGGTGGGCCGGTGCCCATGGGATGGCTACTCTCGCAATAGAGGAGACTGGAAAGGCTTGGCTGTGCCACCAGAAGCTCTTGGGTCTCCCAGGTATAACACGCAAAGAACTTTCCGATCATGCACACAAGGCCATTTCTGCTCGGCAAATGATCGCGACTGTGCAGCAGGCTGCTGAGACGCCTGTCAACCTCGACGAGATTTTTGGCGAGCATCATGACTTTGCTGCCGAAGATGATTTCTATCTTCGAATGGCGGGGTTTTATGTGGACCTGACGGATCAAGGGATTGAGGGCGGCTGTAATAGTGTTGACGAGGGTCGTGCGTCAGAGTCGTTGATGACGGCAGAGGTTGCGGCTCATGTCGCAAGGACCCTGCGTGAATGGAACCTTCCCGATTGCGCTCCGGGTCCTGATGAGAGTCTTGTTGGGAAGCCGATAAAGCCTCCGGCGAAATGAGCCGCGGATTCGTTGCTGAATTGATCGGTGCGGTAGTGCTGCTGAACAGGTGATCGGTCGCTACGGTGACCGCATGGACTTGGTGGCCTGGGCTTACGGTGTAGCCGCAGATCGGTTGGCACTCGTTGTACCTCGCCGTTGGGCGCATGTGCAGGGAGTTGCCAACCGGGCACGTCAGTTCCTGCCTGCGCTAAGCGAACATGGCGATCTCCTTGTAGCAGCAGCGTTATTGCACGATGTCGGCTACGCACCTGAACTCGCGCATACCAGGTTTCATCCCTTGGACGGGGCCCGGTATCTGCGCAACTTGAACGCAACCGAACGCCTATGCGCGCTGGTTGCTCACCATTCATGCGCGTACCGGGAGGCTGAGTTGCGGGGGCTATCGGGAGACCTGGTGGAGTGGGTGGATGAGGAGACTCCGTTGCGGGATGCGTTGTGGTGGGCGGATATGACGACGTCTCCGGATGGGGAGGCGGTGACGCTGGACGAGCGGTTGAAGGAGGCCCAGGAGCGGTACGGGCCGGAGGACGTCGTGACGTTCTTCCTGCGGCAGGCGGAGCCTGAGTTGAGGGCGGCCGTGGAGCGGACAGAGGAAAGGCTGCGGGCGGCGGGGATCGCGTACGACGTCTGAGGGTGCGCCGGCACGTCTGCGGAAGTGCAGCCGGGCTGTGGGGCGGCTACGTGTAGTACGGCTCCGGGCGGTTGTCGAAGCCGTGCTGGATGCGGAGCCGGATGGATGGGTGGATGGTCAGCTCGGCGAGTTGGGTTGGCTCGACCCAGTGGACTTCCTTGCTCTCGCTGCTGGTGCGGAGTTCGCCGCCGGTTGGCTTGGCGCGGAAGCAGATCGAGAACTCCTGGCGGACTTCCCCGTCCGTGAACTCGATGACGTGTTCGGGGTCTGAGTAGATGCCGATCAGGCCGGTGACCTCGATGTCTATGCCGGTCTCTTCCTGGGTCTCGCGGACGGCGGCGGCTGAGACGGTCTCGCCGATTTCCTGTGCTCCGCCGGGGATGGCGTACAGGTCGTTGTCGGTTCGGCGGATCATCAACAGCCGGCCGTCGTCGTCCAGGATGAACGCGGTGACCGCGACGACGATGCTGTTGGCGGTCGGTGCGTTCGCTTCGCGGTAGTGATCAATGCGGGACATGACCCTTGCCTACCACTTGGGCGCCTTGGCTGCGCTCCAGACGGTCTCGAAGCTCTCGGAGTACGTCTCGAACAGGTTCCCGGCGGACAGCCGGCGGAGGTGGAGAACCGGGGCTTGAGCTGCGCCGAAGCCGTACACGTGGGTGTTCACCAGCATGTCTTCGTCGAAGCGATAGATCGAGTTGTACAGCGGCGTACCGTGCACGCGGATCTCGATCCCCGGCACTCCGTCCAAGGGCTTGTAGAACACGAGGGCGTTGCGTGCCTTGGCGGGCAGGGTGGCCTTGTCGAGGCCCTCTTCGACGCTGCGCTTGGCGACTTCCTTGCTGAGAGGATCACCCACGAGGATGCGAATTTTGGCGCCTGTTTGGGCTTTCTTGCGCATGAGCTTGATCAGCGCTGGGTTGTCCGTGAGGAACATGCCCGAGTAGATGAGGATGTCGATGTGCTCCGCGGCTTCCTCGAACAAGCGGGTCCACATGTCCGCCGGGACTGAGTAGCGGTGCGGGTAGACCTGGATGACTTCCGACTGGGCGATGTCGGCAACTCGTTCGGCAGCCAGGGCATCGGGCCACAGGTAGTTCTCGGTCTCGCGAACCATGGCGGCGATGGCGTGGCGGTGTCGCTGGTAGGGCGTGCGGCCCTTGGTAATCCAGCGCTCAACCGTTTTCGGGTCGACCCCGATAGCCCCGGCCACTTGCGCAGGCGTCAAACCGTTGCGCAACAATGCATCTCGAAGTCGATCGTTCGACATGACCCCTCCCCAGGGACTCTGTAGACGTCCCTAAGTTACCACGGGACGTCCCAAGATGTCCCGCCATGCGGTGCTTGCGTCCTCTAATTTGGACGAATCTGTATCTCGAAGTCAGAAGTCCGCGAAGGACTGGACCACACTCGGGAGACAGAGACATGCCGATCATTCCCACCAGGTTCGCCGCAGAGTTCGGTGAGGTGTTCCCCTTCGGGGCCTTCGTGCTGGGTGTTGAGCCCTCGATGGAGTTTCAGTCGGACCCGCAGGCGCCGAAGCGGCAGGAACGCGACCGTGAGACCAATCAGCCGGTCTGGGTCGTGCGGGCGTTGGACGCGAACGAGGAGGCCGCGCGGTTCGGGGCCGAGTTCAAGGTGAAGATCGCTGCGACGCACCAGCCGGTTCCTCCGGCCAAGCTCCAGGGGTTCCCATACGCGCCGGTGGAGTTCGAGGGGTTGACCATCACTCCGTACGCCAACAACAAGGGGCGAATCGCACACAGCTTCCGCGCGAGGGGGATGCGGGCCCCGGCTGCCGCCAAGAGCAGTCGTGCAGAGCAGAAGCCCGCCGCGTGAGCGCCCGGGAACAGGGGATGCGCGACTTGGTGACCGTGCATGTGATGGCGGATTTGCCGATCCGTGCTCGTGCCCTGCCGTTCGCCGATCGGATCGAAGTCCGCTTCGGCAATGCCTTTCCGGTCGTGCTGCTGATCGACCGGGATGCCATCGAAGAGCTTGCCGACGCGATCCAGTCTGGACGCACGGCGCTCGACGCGGCTACCCACCGGAACAAGGAGTGTTGAGCCGTGGGATTCAACGTGACGTGCTCACCAGGGAAGGATGCCACTGCAGGCATGATCCGGATCACTCCAGAACTTCCGACACTGGTTCTGTACTTGGATCCGGTGAACCTCGCCATCCAACTGCCGTCGTTTCCTGGCGGTGCGGAGGTGCTCGCACGGTTCTGCCGTGAACTGTCGCGGGAGGCAACCAGGCTGGCTGAAGCCCTCGAACCGGACCCCGATCGGGGGTGACGTCGACGATGAGGCAGGAGCCTGGATGCAAGTCGCCCTCGGAGGACATCGTTGGTGAGCTGCGAGCCCGCGCGCTGTCCTTCACCGTGATCGCCGACATGATCCACGACGGCGACAGGAACGCTGCGGGTGTGCTGCGGGAGGAGGCTGTGCAGCTGCAGTGTCACGCGGCTGTGGTCGCTGCCCTGTCGGAGTTGCACGACGAGATGGGGCGTCATGCGCGATGGTGGGACCAGTTCGTTCAGCGACTAGGCAAGAACCGATGAAGGCGCGGCGCTCAAGGCACGAGGACCAGCCGGTGACTCTTGATCAGGCGAACGCCGTCACGCCCATGACCGCTCCGACCGATGCGACGTCGGCGGAGAAGCACGCCTTCTATCAGCGGCGGGCGGACATGTACCGCAGCGTGGCCAAGACCGATCCGGATCACTACTGGGAAGCGCTGGCGTATGCCGGTCTGGAACAGGAGGTGGCCGACCGGTACGCCCAAGATTAAGTCCATATCAGACAGACAACGTGCGATGGGTCGTGCGGCGATGACGCACGTCTTGTTGCCCTGGAACGAATCCCGTAGGCACAGAAGCGGACTTCCGGCTACCAACCTGTTCCGCTTCTGTGCTGCCTACCCACCTGGAGTAGACAGTGGAAAGCGTAGAGCCCACACCCGTGGTGCCCGCAAGTGGGGTCACCCGAACGCGGTGTGAGAAGTGCAAGAAGTTCGCTCGGTTGCTGCCCGGCGATACGCAGTGCTCAGCGTGCACGGGTGCGTTGGCGTTGGAGTTCGGTGACATCAGCGGGAACACCTCGCTGCGGGGTGGTTGGTGATGGCACGTCGTGAGGGTTCGCGGTGGGTTGATCCCGCACCGTTGGAGATCGCTCGTCCTCGGTTGCCTTGGTGGACACTGCTTCCCGGCTGGGTGAAGCTGGTGATCTCGCCGATTGTGTTGGTGTGCTTGGTTATCTGGTTGTGTGCCAAGCTGACTCGGCTGCTGTGGTACTACCCGGTCTGTGTGGCCGTCCTCATCATGGCCGTGTGGATCTACCGGGGAATGGGCCAGTGGTGGCTGCTCGGCGTGTTCCTCGCGGTCGGCAACGGGCTTGTTGTGTGGTGGTGGCGTAGTCCGAACTCGTTCACGGTCCGGATGCGTTGGCTGCGGACTGAACCGCGTCGGCTGTGTATCTACGCGATGGAGTGGCGCACCGTCATGCGGCTGGCGAACCTGACCGGGGACGCGAAGGGCAAGGAGTACCGGCCGAAGCTCAAGCGCATTCGCTGTGAGGGCTGGCGGGACAAGGTCCGGGTCCGCATGATCCCTGGGCAGGCTCCCGAGCAATGGGAGGCTCGGGCATCCGGTCTGGCGCACTCGTTTCACGCGAATTCGTGTCGGGTGCGGGTGGTGAAGCCTGGTCGGCTGGAGTTGGATCTCATTCACTCCGACCCGTTGGCGGCGCCGATTCCGGTTCCGGCTGTGGAGATGGACGAATCCGCGGTTGATATTCGCAAGCTTGTGGTCGGGCGTACCGAGACGGGCAAGCCGTGGCGGATTCGCTTGCTGGGCAGTCACATCCTGGCCGTGGGTGTGTCCGGCGCGGGCAAGGGTTCGCTGCTGTGGTCGGTGGTGTGGGCGCTGGCTCCGCTGATCCGGTCCGGTGCGGTCCGGCTCGTCGGCATTGACCCCAAGGGCGGGATGGAGCTGGGCACCTGTCCGGCGGTGTTCGACCGGTTGGTGTGTGACAACGGGCGGGATGCGGTCGAGTTGCTCGAAGAGGTCGCGAACGAGGTGCGGGAGCGGGCTGCGCGTTACCGGGGCTGGCGGCGGCTGTGGGTGCGTGAGACCGGTGAGCCGTTCACGCTGTTGATCGTCGATGAGTTGGCGGACGTGATCGCCTACCAGACGGACAAGAAGCTCAAGGAGCGTGCGCAGCTGGCGCTGCAAACCATCACGTCTCAGGGGCGTGCGCCCGGCTTCGGCGTCCTGGCCCTCGTGCAGGATCCGCGCAAGGAGATCGTGCCGTTCCGGAACCTGTTCCCGTACAAGATCGCCATGCGGCTCGATGAGGCGGCGCAGGTGGACATGGTCCTGGGTGATGGTGTGCGTGATCGGGGCGCGTCGGCACACGAGATTTCGGAATCAACACCCGGTGTGGCCTGGGCAAAGGAGGACGGCCGGCGGGAACCGATCCGGGCTCGTGCCTTCCACGTCACGGACGCTGACCTGGCGGATCTCGCCGCCTACGTCACGGAAGCTGTGCCGGTGCTCGAAGGTGGTGCGGCGGCATGAACGCGACGACACTTCTCGCCTTGATTCACGAGCATCTGGCCACGTTTGAGCTGCCGGAGCCGTGGAGCGTCCGGGTCACGCCGCAGCACTCGTACGGAGAGGCACCGGTCGGCGTGCAGCTGCGGGGGCTCCTGCTTCCCGGTGTGGCGTCGGATCTGTTGGCCTGGGCGGACACCTTGACCGATGTCAGTGCTGAGGCTTGGCGGGTCCCGGGCGGCTACTCGGTGCATCTGTCGATCCGTGGGCGGTTGGCGGACGGCACGACGGTGGCCGTGTTCGACGGTGTTGATCAGGATGCACGGTTCGGCCTGGCTCCCGGCGAGCGGCAGCCGGTGTCGCTGGCCTGTCTGCGCGAGTGGTCCACTCTGGACAAGGGGGCGGCGGCATGAGCACTCCTGGCGAGAATCAGAGCCGTGCGGAACGAATGCGAGTCCCCCTCGCAGCCGATGTCGTCAAGGCTGCGGCCGAACAGCACGGGGTGTGTGTTCGGCCGTTCACGATGGAGGTCGGCGACCCGGACACCGGGGAACTGAAGTACATCGCGGTGCCCTGCGGGTCCACTGTGGAATCGATCTGCGGGCCGTGTGCCAAGAAAGCGCGGGCGCTGCGGATCACTCAATGCCGTGAAGGCTGGCACCTGGATGAGGAACCGGACTTCACGCCGGACAAGCCGACTGAGGATCACACGGCGTTGCTGACGCTGCGGGCGGATCTGTTCATGGCGTACCAACGGGCAGTCGAAGAGGGCGAGCTAGGCGAAGCGGAGGAGCTGCGGGAGGAGATCACCCGGACCGATGAGGATCTTCGGCAACTTGGCATGCGCGGCCGGCTGCCCTCACCCGACGCACCCACCAAGCAGGCGGTGAAGCGCTCGACCAAGCGGCGGCAGGATGCCCCCGATCTGCCTCGCAAGCGGGTCGCGAAGACCACGGTCGGGCGGGAGTACGCAGGCAAGTACCGGCCGTCCATGTTCGTCACGCTCACACTGGACAGCTACGGGCGCGTGCATGACGACGGCACGCCAGTTCACCCGCACAGTTACGACTACCGGCGGGCGGCTCGGGATGCCGTGCACTTCTCGGCCTTGGTGGACCGGTGGTGGCAGAACCTGCGGCGGGTCGTGGGCTGGGATGTGCAGTACTTCGCCACCTTGGAGCCGCAGAAGCGGGCGGCTCCTCACCTGCATGCGGCAGTCCGCGGTTCGATCCCGCATGAGCTGCTCAAACTCGTCACGGCGGCGACCTACCACCAAGTGTGGTGGCCGCAGCACGACGAGCGGGTCTACCTCGACGGCGAACCGTTGCCGGTGTGGGACAGCCGGGCGGAAGTGTTCGTCGATCCCGTCTCGCGGCTGCCGTTGACGGCGTGGGATGAGGCCGTGCGCCAGGTGGACGAACCCGCTCACGTCGCCAGGTTCGGGGCACAGGTGCACTCGAAAGGCATCCTCGGTGGGACCGAAGAGGCCGGGCGGCACATCGGCTACCTGACCAAGTACCTCACCAAGTCCACCGGCGAGGTCGTGGAAGCCACCACGGAGCGGCAAGCCATGCACCATGACCGGCTGCACGCTGAGCTGGCCGTGACTCCGTGTTCGCCGACGTGTGCGGTGTGGCTGCTGTATGGCATCAATCCCAAGGGTGCCAACGGAAAGACTGTGCCGGGGCATTGCAAGGGCAAGGCTCATCGGCGGACCACGCTCGGCCTGCCTGGTCGGCGGGTGCTGGTGTCGCGCAAGTGGTCGGGCAAGACCCTGGTCGACCACAAGGCCGATCGGCGGGCCTTCGTCACCGACATGTTGGCGGCGGTGGGGATCGTCAAGCCGGTCACAGACACGTCCCGGCTGATCTGGCGCAAGGTCGACCCATCCGACCAGAACGCCCCACCACGGGCACACCTGCTCATGCGCGCCATCGCCGAACGCATCCGATGGCGCGCTGAGTACGACTCCGCACTTCTTTCGGCAACTCAGCAAGTGGCTTAGCAGTGGGGGGATCGGGGATGAACACACCGAAGTTCGATCGACTGTGGACAGTGGATGACGTCGCGTCTTACTTGGGCGTGCCGGTTCAGACGCTCTACCAGTGGCGAACCAAGCACTACGGCCCTCCCGGCCGGCGTGTCGGGAAGTACCTCCGGTACCGGCCGGAGGACGTGAAGGAATGGTTCGATCAACTGGAAGAAGGTGTGGCGTAGTGCCAAGACCACAGCTGCCGATCGGCACGCACGGCGCGATCCG
>CBIMJO010000316.1:0-8597 GCA_966244135.1 uncultured Actinocrispum sp.
GTACTACCGGCTGCTGAACGAGTATGTGCACCGCGAGCTGGGTGGGGTGCATTCAGCGTCGTGCGTGCTGGTTTCGGTGGACTTCGCCGAGATCGAACAGATGCAGCTGGAAGATCGCTGGGACGACGCGGGCCGCGTGCTCGGCGACGCCGCGCGGCGGCTTGAGGCGGCCAGCGCGGACGTGGTGCTGATCTGTTCGAACACCATGCACAAAGTCGCCGACGACGTGCAGGCGGCCGTGGGGATTCCGGTGCTGCACATAGCGGACGTCACCGCCGAAGCGGTCAAGGCCGCCGGTGTCGGCAAGGTCGCGCTGCTCGGGACCCGGTATGTCATGGAGCAGAACTACTTAAGGGATCGCCTCGCCTCGCACGGGCTCGAGGTCGTCGTGCCGGAGGCGACGGATCGCGCTGAGGTCAACAGGATCATCTTCGAGGAACTGGTCGTCGACAAGTTTCTGGAGAACTCCCGGGAGTTCTATCGTCAGGTCATCCGGCGTCTTGCCGCCACCGGGGTTCAGGGCGTCATTCTGGGCTGTACCGAGATCGAGCTGCTGGTCGGTCCGGAAGACAGTGTGCTGCCGGTGTTCCCGACCACGAGGCTGCACGTCCAGGCCGCGGTAAACACAATGAACGGAACCATCCTCTGACGGCACGCGGTGACTAGCGTCACGCCCAGCAAGCCAGATCAAGGAGGATCGCGTGCCTGGACTTCGCAGTTCCAGCCGTTGGGTGCTGGCGGCGGTAGTCGCGTTGGGTGTCATCGGGGCGCCTACCGCCGACGCCGGGACCCTCAACCGTCCTGTTCGGACCGGGTGCGGGCAGGCACCGCCGGTCACCCCGGGCACCACGACGACGCAGCACCTCACCTCCGGCGGGCTGGATCGTTCATACACAGTGCACCTGCCGGCGAACTACAACAAGCGCAAGCAGTACTCGGTCGTGGTGTCCTACCACGGCCACAAGCGGGATTCCGCCTGGCAGGAGGAGCTGTCCGGCTTCTCGGTCTACGACACCGTCGCGGTGTACCCGCAGGGACTGATCGGCACGGACGGTGAGTCGGCCTGGACCGGCGCGCCCTACTCCGCGGCCGCCGACGACGTGCTGTTCACCAAGGACCTGCTCGACACCCTGCAGTCGCAGTACTGTGTCGACACGAAACGCCTTTACGCGGCCGGGAAGTCCAACGGCGGCGGTTTCGTGGGCGTCCTGGCCTGCCGCATGCCGGACCGGTTCGCCGCGTTCGCCCCGGTCTCCGGAGCGTTCTACCCCCAGGGCGGTGACTGCAACCCCTCGCAGCACGCCGCCATCATCGACTTCCACGGCACGGCCGACACCACCATCCCGTACAACGGGAACCCGGCCAAGGGCCTGCCGTCCATTCAGGACTGGCTGGCCGCGTGGGCGCAGCGGGACGGCTGCAAGCCCACCCCCGTGACCACCACGCCGCAACAGGGCGTGCAGGTGCAGCGGTGGAAGCGCTGCGACCTGGTGCACTACCAGATCCAGAGCGCCGGGCACGTGTGGCCGAGCACCAAGCCGAACCCGGACTCCCAGACCCCCACGGTCATGGATGCCACCCCGGTGATCTGGGACTTCTTCCGGACGCACCAGCTGGCCTGCCACAGGTAACCCAGCAGGGCGCGGCAAGGGCTCCGCGGACCTTCGTCCCCCGACGACGAAGACCGCGGAGCCCGCCCATGTACCCCGAAGAAACGGACACACCCCCACTGATGTGCCCCCACCCTCACGAGAGAACGGACCCGCGGCCACCCGGCCCAGCCGTTCGTGACGAAAGTCGGCCGCGACGCCAGGACGAGCCCGGCGCCACCGCCGCGAGCGAGTGCACCGGCGCCGCGGCGCAGTGCGATCCCCGCGAGATCAGCTTCTCATAACAGCATTCGCGCATGTGACGGAATGTAGGGCCGTCGCCCGGTCAGGGTGTCCACTGTGCCCCCACCCGGTGATATCCGCCGGTAAGCCTCGGAATGCCCCGGAATGTCCGGCTACCGTTTTCACCATGACCGAGCACGCCCCCTTCCCACCGGACACCGGAGAACGAGCGCTGGGCCACGCCCGAGTCGAGTACGCCGAGATGCTGTTCCAGGAGGCCCAGGACCCCTCCGGGCCGCCACAGCCGGTCTCGGAGCTGACCGCCCAGGTCCAAACCTCCATCTTCCTGGCCATCTACTACGAAATGCGCCACGGCAACGACCTCATAGCCGCGCACACCCGTGCGCTACATGAGCACAAGGCGGCGCTGACCAGGGCATTCGACCAGGAACAACTGGCCCCCGCCCAAACCGCCCTCCCACCCGCC
The DNA here is from genome assembly GCA_966244135.1 of uncultured Actinocrispum sp. Classification (GTDB taxonomy): domain Bacteria; phylum Actinomycetota; class Actinomycetes; order Mycobacteriales; family Pseudonocardiaceae; genus Kibdelosporangium. Next base: position 2,320 of record CBIMJO010000316.1, read on the forward strand.
CGCCTTCCCGTGGACTAACCCACACACAAGGGCGCCTTCTGCCCGAGATGCCCGGCTACACCGGCATTTCGGCCAAAGTCGCTGCCCCGCACGGAGTCCGGCCACCACGCACCCGAGCCATCCAGGCGCTCTGGCATCCGGGCGCGGATACCTCCGGGCCTTCGGTGCAACTGGCCATCCAGGGCATCGGCGCGTAAGCTCGTTCGGCGCGGCAGGGCTCCAGCCCTGCCCGCGTTTGGCTCTGCCTCGGCGCTGCAGGGGTCCCCACACCAAATCGAGCCTCGGCGAGCCCTAGTGCTGTGGCCCCTAAAAGAGCGCGCCCCAAAAGCAACACCCACCTAAACTCCCCGCGTGGCCAAGCTACTGCTGGACATCCGCCCCCTAGGAGAGTCACCGGCGTTCCGCAGGATATGGCTCGGATCCGGTTTGTCCGCGATCGGCAACCAGATGACGAACTTCGCGGCGGTCCTGCAGGTCTACACCCTCACCCACTCCGCTGTGGCGGTCGGCGCCTTGGGCCTGGCCACGGGAATCCCGGCTGTCCTGTTCGGACTCCTCGGCGGCACCCTCATCGACGCGGTGGACCGCCGGAAACTCGTGCTGCTCACCAGCAGCCTGCTCACCCTGGTCTCCATCGCCTTCGCCATCCAGGCCTACGCCGAGTTCAACCAGGTGTGGTTGCTCTACCTCCTGGTCGCGATCGAGGCGACGATCGGCTCGGTGAACGGCCCGGCCCGCCGAACGTTCATCCCCAGGCTCCTCCCGCCCGACCAGATCACCGCGGGCGCGGCCCTGACCATGCTTTCCATGCACAGCAGCCTGATTGTCGGCCCGGCCATCGCCGGGGTGATCGCAGCCACGTGGGGCCTGAAGGTCTGCTACCTCATCGATGCCTTCACTTTCGCCGCCGCGCTCTACGGAATCGCCCGTCTGCCACCCATGGTCCCGGAAGGGACAAAAGCCCGGCCGGGGTTCAAAGCGGTCGGCGCCGCGCTGAAGTTCATCCGCGGCAACAAGATCATCACCGGGTCATTCCTCGCCGACATGAACGCCACCATCCTCGGTGCGCCGTTCGCCCTGTTCCCGGCCATCAACCAGGAGCACTTCGGCGGATCCCCGCAAACGCTTGGCCTGCTGACAACCGCGGTCGCGGTCGGCGGAGTCCTCGGCTCAGGCCTGAGCGGTCCGGTCGGTCATATCGCAAGACAAGGCCGGGCGATGCTGATCGGCGGCGCCGTCTGGGGAGCGGGCCTGATCGGTTTCGGCCTGGCCCAGAACTTCGCCCTGGCACTGGCAATGCTCGTCATCGCGGGCACCGCGGACGTGATCTGCGTAGTCCTGCGCACGACCATGGTCCAGGTGACAACACCCGACGAGTTCCGTGGACGGGTCAGCGCGGCGGAAATGGTGGTCGGCGCCGCCTGCCCGCAGCTGGGCAACTTCCGCGCCGGAGCCATCGGAAGCCTGGCCACGCCCGCGATCAGCGTGGTCGCGGGTGGGATCGCGACCATAGCCGGATCCGCGCTGCTCGGCCTGTTCCTCCCCGCCTTCGCCCGCTACCGGGCCAAGTAGACCGAGAACTCCCCTGGCGCACAAGGAGTTCCGAACAACGACCCCATGGCCATGTCCGCGCCGACCACCCGCCACCAGTTGGCCTGCGCCCGGCTGTCAACGCCGTCGATGGTCACCGCCGCGCCGGCCCGCTGCACCAACGGAACCAGAGCCATCAACGCGACGCTGAGCGGAGCGTTGATCGCCGACTGCGCCTGCCGGTCGACCAACCGCCGGGCGACCCGCACCGACCGCACCGGCAGATCCTCGACCAAGGCCAGCTCATCCGGCGCGGTGCCGAAGTCATCCAGCACGGTGTGCACACCCATATCGGCCAGCACACGGAAATTGTCTGCGGCTTCAGGCGCAAGCAGTGCGCCCGCGGGCATTCCCGCCATCAACGTCGAAGGGTCCTCCACCGACCGCACGACCCGCGCGACGAGGTCCGCGTCGGAAGCCTGGTGTGGCGTCAGGCTGACCACCAGGGGCAGTTCGTGCCGCTGCCGCCACCACCCCACCTGCTGGGCGGCGGTCTTGATCTGCCACTCGCCGAGCGGCAGGATCAGCCCGGTCTGCTCGGCCAGCTCGACGCATCGGTTGTGCGGCAACGTTCCCAGCCGCGGGTGCCGCCACTCCAGCAACGCCTCGACGCCGGCCAGCCGCCGGTCGGTGAGGTCGACCAGCGGCCGGTACCGGACGTGGATCTGCCCGCTCTCCCACGCGCCCGGCATCTCCGCGGCGAGCGTGTACGTCCGGCGGTCGCTCGCGTCCTGCTCGGCGTGGAACAACTCCCACTGCCCGCGACCGGACGCCTTCGCCCGGCGCAACGTGAAGTCCGCCGCCCGCAACAGTTCCGAGGGCTCGGCCGTCCGCGAAGGCCGGTGCACCACACCGATGCTCGCCGACACGGCCAGGCCGTGACCGTCCACATAGATCGGTTCGGACAGCTCGTTGTTGATGCTCGCCACCAGATCGATCACCCGGGGCGTGGTCGCCGTGTTCTCGATGAGCATGCCGAACTCGTCGCCGTCGAACCGGGCGACCATCGCGGTCTCGTTCTGCACCACCGCCCGCAGTCGCTGCGACACGGTCTTCAGCAGGTGGTTGCCGACCTCGCGGCCGAGGCCGTTGCAGATCATCGCGAACGCGTCGAGGTCGAGGTGGATCAGCGTGACGCCGAACTCCGGGTCGGCCTTGCGCAGCGCGCTTTCCATGTATGTCGAGAAGAACTGCCGGTTGGGCAGGCCGGTAAGCACGTCGTGCAGCGCCTGCCGGTTGAGTTCCCCTTGCAGGAGCATGATCTCCGTGCCGTCCTCGACGACGGTCACGAAATGGCTGGGCCCGTCGTCGTCGCGGCGCAGCAGGGACGCGGTGAGCGTGATCCGCGCGACGTCGCCGTCCTTGCGCAGCAGCTGCAACGGCTGCTTGAGCCGCTCGCGCTTACCGTCCACCATGGACTGGAAGTCGCCACGCAGGATGTCCGCGTGCTCCGGGTGGACCAGGTCGAACAGCACCATCTCGGTCAGCTCGGCCGGGGTGTACTCGAGGATGTCGGCGATCGCCTCGTTCACCCGGATCAGCCTGCCGTCCAGGTCGGTGAGCATGATGCCGCTGGCCGACGAGGTGACCACCTCGTCGAACTTGGCCTCGCTGGCCCGCAGGTCCCAGTTCGCGTCCTGGACCGCCTTGAGCAGCGACTCCTTGATCTCCTCCTGCTGCTCGAGGGTCAGCCGGCGGCTGGCGTCGGCGAACCCGGTGGCGAGCTGGCCCAGCGCGAGCATGACCGGCTCGGCGAACCGTTCCACCGGGCGGAACTCGGGCAGCCCCAGCAGTCCCTTGCCCAGAGTGTCCAGAGTGGACGACATGGCCTCCAGCTCACAGCCGAGCGCCACGAGCTTCGCGCCGGCCTTGCGCGCCTGGGCCGGGTCGCCGCGGACCGCCGAGCACACATCGTCCAGCAGCACGTGCAGCTCGTTCTCCAAGCCTTCCTGCGACAGCGGCAGGAACACCGTGCTGTGCAGGAGATAGGCCCACTTGCGAGCGAGGATCACCCGCTCACGGGGAGCCTCCTGCGGCCCGGCCGTGTGATGCAGTTCCGACATGTCCGCTCTCAGTGCGTTCTGCGGCCGGCGCCCGGGGACATGGCCATGTCCGGACCGGCCGGTTCGAAGTCCCCGAACGTCTTCAGGATCTCCGCGGGCGCCCGAAGGTTCACCCGATCGAGGCCATCGCGGCGCTCGATCGCCCTCGTCGCCACGGACGGCCCGGTCCGGGCGATGTCGCGCCCACCGCCGGGCATGAAGTCGCAGACCCGCGCGATGCCGGGCATGGACGCGTCGACGCCGTGCGGGACCCAGTCCTGCTGTTGCGTCACCGCGAACACCTCGTCATCTCGGGGAAGACATCAAGCTTACCGACCTGCTGCACAATGATTGCTGGTCCATCGGAGTGACCGAGCGGTCGCCCGATCGGGTGCTGTTGATATCAACCGAACGGCACCTATTGTGTGCTGCTCTGCCAAGCGTAGCGATTTTACGACACCCGCGCACGGACACGACGGAGTGATGAAGATCGTGTCGATGCATTTCGTCGGCTGACATATCAGCGCAGGTCAGCGACGTTTCTCGAAAGACGCGATCTTCGGCCGGTTTCCGGCACGGCGTCGCCCATCCAAAAGGTGGTTTCCACCTGCGGAAACGTTGCGCCCTTGATGCAGTGCACGGACCCGGCGCGCATATTAGCGCACCGGGCCGGCCAAGAGGTCACCCACGGCAACACCCGGATAACACCGGGTACCGAAGTGACGGTGAGTCCGCACGTAGCACAATTCGACTCGCAGTTTTACTCCGATCCAGCGAGTTTCGACCCCGATCGGTGAGCGCCGAGCCGTCTCCGCGGGGCGCATTGCACCCGTTCAGCGGCGGTGCTCAGTGTGTAGGAAATGTGTTCGCCGGTCCGAGATCACCATTGCCGAACTCGTTCGAGTGAAGTTCCCGTCAGTTCGCCTTGGCAGGGTGAACCGGCCGTCCCGACCGCCAGGGCAGTACCTCCCCATCTCGGACGAGTTCGCCGTACTGGGCGGGATCCACCGGCCCGAACACCAGGTCCAAGATCGGCACGGCCGCCGCCGCGGGCGTCCTGGCCTGGCTGAAGTCCTCGAACCACGGCCGGGACAAGGGCGTGTCCACCAGCCCGGGACACACCGCGGCGACAAGCGTCCCCTCGGCGAGGTCACGCTCCCGGCGCTCGGCGGCGACCGCCCGGACCGCGGCGACCTGGGCGACCTTCGACGGGATGTTGATCCACTCCGGCCACCCGCGCGACGCAGCGGTTCCGTCGTGCACCGAGGCCACCCACGAGTCGACGACCTGGGAGACCTCGTCCAGCGACGCCCCATCCAGCAGCGGCTGAACACGAGCGTCCAGCCGCCCCAACGTCCCCAGCGAACTGGCGACCACGATCAACCGGCCACCCGGCCGCAGCACCGGCCCGAACGACCGCAGCACCGCCTGAGCCCCGCCGTTCGCCACCGCCGCGAACTCGTCCACCTGCTCGGCCTGTGAACGTTCCGGCGTCAGCATCGCCGAGGCGTTGGAGATCACGATGTCCACCGCACCCAGGGACTCGGCGAACGCGGCCACGTCGGCGGGTGAGCTGACGTCGAGCACCCGGCCTTCGACACGAGCACGCGCCGAAGCAAGGGAAGCGGCGGCCGACGCCACCCTCTCGGCGTTCCTTCCGGTGAGCAGGACCAGATCCGCCGGCTCCAGCCGCTCGGCGAGACCGGCGGCCAACGCGAACCCGAGCCCTTGATTGGCCCCCGTGACAACAGCAACAGTCATGCCATCAACGCTATGACCGCGATGGGCATGCAACAAACGAAAGTTCCGCACATGTGGTATGCGTAAATGTCATGGATCTGAGCATGACCGGCCTGCGCGTGTTCCGGGAGGTCGCCGAGCGGGGCAGCCTCACGGCGGCGGCGACCGCGCTGGGGTACACGCAGTCCGCGGTCTCCCGCCAGATCGCCACCCTGGAGAAGGCGACGAAGGAGACCCTGCTGGAACGGCGCCGGGACGGCACCCGGCTCACCGCCGCCGGGCACGTCCTGCTCCGGCATGCCGCTCGAATTCTCGACTCGCTCGACTCGGCCGAACGGGAACTGGCCGGGCTGCCGGCGCAGGCTGGAACTGTCCGATTGGGATGGTTCACCAGTGCGGGCGCGGTCCTTGGGCCCACCGCCATCGCCGCTCTGCGCCGAACCCACCCGAGTATCAAGGTGATCACTCGCGAGGGCAGCTCGCCTGCGCTCATCCGCGCGCTGCGGGCGGGCACTGTCGATATGGCGATCGTGGCCGCCGAGCCGCCCTACCGCCCGCTGGACGCCGAGTCGCCGAGGCTGAAGACGCAGGCCTTGGTCGAGCGCAGCCTTTGCGTGGCTGTCCCTTCGACTCATCCGTTGGCACAGCAGGACGCTGTGGACGTTCGTGATCTCCGCGGCCAGACGTGGATCAGCGGCAATGCGGCCAACGAGATGGGCGTCTGGCCCGGGCTGGACGAACGTCCCGAGATCGCCCACACCGCAAGGGATTGGCTGGCGAAGCTCCGTCTCGTCGCGGCGGGCTGCGGGATCACCACGGTCTCCGCGTCGTTCGCAGCTGTGGCGCCGGCGAGCGTCAAGGTTCTGTCCATTAGAGACTCACGGGAGACGCGCCGCGTTGTCCTGG
>CBIMJO010000317.1:0-8593 GCA_966244135.1 uncultured Actinocrispum sp.
CCCTCGCGCTCCTCGCGGAACACCACCCGGCGCTGCAGGATCGAGGTGGAGTTGTAGATGTGCACGATCGCCTTGTTCGCGCCCTGCAACGCCTCGAAGGTGCGCTCGATCAGCTCGGGACGGCACTGCGACAGCACCTGGATGCGGACGTCGTCCGGTACCGCGTTCTCGGTGATGATCTCGCGGACGAAGTCGAAGTCGGTCTGCGAGGCGGCCGGGAACCCGACCTCGATCTCCTTGTACCCCATGCGCACCAGCAGCTCGAACATCCGCCGCTTGCGGGCCGGGGACATCGGGTCGATCAGCGCCTGGTTGCCGTCCCGCAGGTCGACCGCGCACCACAGCGGAGCGGTGGTGATCTTGCGGTCCGGCCAGGTTCGGTCGGCGAGCGTGACGTCCTCGACGACCTCGGCGAACGGGCGGTACCGGTGGACCGGCATCGAGCTGCCGAGCTGGGCGTTCCACTCGGCCTGCCCAGCGGGCGCGGGCCGGGACGGCCGCCGGATCTTGCCGGCGGCAGGGCGGTACTCGGGGGTGGTGGTCATGGGGTTTCTCCTGCTGGGGTGCCTGAGAAGACCGGCGCATCACTCAGCTCCGCGGCGGGGAGCCAGTCTGGAAAGTCAGGCCCCGACGCGGCAGCGAAGCAGGAGGTCAAGTCGTGCCACGTCTCCACCATATCCGTGTCCCCCACCCCTCCGTAAACCACCCTTCCCACATCGTGGGCGGGAACCGATTGCTCCGATCGGGCGAGTTTTCGGATCTCCGCTGAGGTGAACCCCTGTTCCATGACAACTCGCAGATGGCACGTGCGGAGCGGCCGCGGGACTGCCGCTCGGGTGGTTTTCGGGGTCACCGCGCTCTTCGCGCTGATCGAGGCGATCTACATCCTGCTGATCGTGCTGGGCGCCAACACGGCGAACGGCTTCTTCACCTTCATCAGGTCCCTCGCGGAACCGCTCGCGCTGTTCTTCCCGGGCCTGTTCGCGACCGGCAACTTCCACTTGGACGTCATCCTGAACTACGGCCTGGCGGCGGTGTTCTGGCTGGTCGTCGGCTCGATCCTGGCACGGATCATCGCGTAGTTACTGATAAGTAGCGGTACGCGCTGGGCCATGTCAGACTGCTGTGCATGGCCCAGCATGCCGAGTCCGAGAACCGGCGGCCCGAGCTGCGCCCGCGGATCGTCGGCGGGATCGCCTCGGTGGTCCGCTGGATCGGCCTGGTCTTCGCGCTGATCCTGGTCATTCACGTGGCGCTGACCGTCGGCAGCGCCAATCCCGGCAATGGGATCACGACTTTCTTCGCCGATGTCGCCGATCCGCTCGCCATCGGATTCAAGGATCTGTTCACCCCGTCGGACCCGAAGCTTTTCGTGCTGGTCAACTACGGGCTGGCCGCACTGTTCTGGCTGATCGCGTCCGGGGTGCTCGTCAAGATCATTCGCCGGTTCGCCGGTTAGTCCAGCATCGCGATGTTGCCCGCCTCGCTGGGGTCGGGATCCGTTTCCAGGAATGCCCTCGTCACCTCGACCGCCACGTCCGGCGCGAGCCTTTTCAGGCTGAGCGCGAGCACGTTGGCGTCATTCCATTTCCGCGCGCCCTCGGCGATCCAGGCCTCCCACGCCCATGCCGCGCGCACGCCGGGCCCCTTGTTCGCGGCGATCGCCGTCCCCGTGCCGGTCCAGCACATCACCACACCGTAGTCCGCGGTCCCGTCCACGACCGCCCGACCGACGGCCGCGCCCAGCTCAGGCCAGGCGTCCGAGGCCGAGGGGCGGATCACCTCGTGATCGGTCTCCAGGAAGGCCACCACCGCGCGGGTGGTCTCGTTCTCGTCGTCAGCGGCGAACGCGATTCGCATGTGTTCACCGTAGCGTTCCCAGTTTTCCCTGGCACCCATTTGGACAGTTGCCAACACTGTGAGCGGTACGGAACGTTCGAACCACCGGTCCGATAACCGTGAGGAACGCCCATGCGCATCCCATCCCTGCTGGTCGCGTTTGTGCTCGCTGGTTCAGCCGTCGGCGCACCCGCGATGGCCTCGCCCGAAAAAGCCCCGAACACCGTTTCGGAAATCTCCGACGGACTCGCCAGGGCCTTATCAGCCGAACTGACGAATAACGCTGTTCGAAATGCCCTCACAAAACTCGCGCCGGTGACCCCGGTCGACGCGGCGGCATTGGACGTCCGCAGCAGGCTCGGCGCAACCATCACCAAAGCCAATGCCGATCTGCTGGCCGTGAAAGGCCTGCCCGCCGGTTCCGCGCGGCTGGCGCAGATCCGGCTCGGCGACGAGAGCATGGTCGCCCCGCTGCGGGCCGGTGCGGCCCCGCTCGTGGCCGCCACGCCGAACGACGACAACGCCACCGAGTTCACCGCCTACAACCCCGGCGGCAAAGCCGAAACCGTGCCGACCGCATCGATCCCGAAGCGGCCGGTGCTGTTCGTCGACGTGGACGTGAAGACCGCGACCCGGTTGGGCATGGCGGTCATCGACCAGGCGACCGGCAACAAGAGCGCGCCGGTGGCCAGGGCGGCGAACGGCTACTGGGCGACCCAGATCAAGAGCATCCGGTTCAACGACGTGGAAGAGCCGTGGTTCAAGGGCGACGCCGAGATCTTCGCGGTCACCGGCGGGTTCGACCTCAACGGCGACGTGCGCGCCGACACCGTCGACATGCCCTACCTCGACGACGAGAACCACACGTACTACCCGGACCAGCTGATCCTGCACTGGAACCGGTACAAGTACAGCGCCGCCGACATCGTGTTCATGGAGGACGACGGCGACACCAACTACCTGGCGCTGGCCAAGGCGATCATCGCCGCGCTGGCGTACATCACCGACACCGGCGCGTACGTGCCGCTGGCCAACGCCATTCTCGACGCGATGCCGTCGAGCTGGTGGACCGACGACCCCGACTACGTGGACTCCTGCTACGCGGTGACCGTTGACGCGAACTGGACCCGCACCTGCGCCCGCGGCAACGGCACACTCAGCGTGGCGCCGTTCTGGGTCGCCGGGATCTGACCCATGGCCTGGTGGCCGGGAGGCGCTACCTCCTGGCCACCAACAGGTTCGGGTCCTTCTGGGTGAAGTAGGCCGCGTTGGCCACGTAGACCTTGTTGCCGCGGCCGAAGGTGAAGTCGTCGATCCCGGTGACCTGGGCCTTGGTCTGGATCGCGCCCGGCGACCCGTCATAGCGGACCGGAATCCGCAGCAGGAGCCCCTTTTCGCTCTGCGAGACCCACACCGCGCCGTCGTGCACCTTGGTCCCGTTGACGCCGAACCCGCTGGGCGACGACGGCACGAGGACGGGCGCGGTCAGCCACTTGGTGGCCTTGCGGTGCCGGACCTGCCAGATGGTGCCGGTGGACGAGTCGGTGAGGTACAGGGTGTCGCCCTCGAGGCGAGCCCGTTGGGGAACACCGCGTCCGGCAGAGCGGTGTGGAGCTCGGCCGGGCGGCCGGGCTTGATCCGGTAGACCCCAGTCGGCAGACCGCCGCCGAAGTGCAGGAAGTAGATCGTCCCGGCGACCGACCGGACGATTCCGGTCGCGCGGCAGCCCGCGGGCAGGTTCGTCAGGACCTCGATGTGGCCTCCGGGGCCGCGAGGGCCACCAACGCGGCGGCGGTGACCGCCAATGTCTTCTTCAGGTGAACCACTGAACGTTCAACGACCTGTATCGGAATACCCATTCCGCGGGAACATGGCAGCTACTCGCCGCGGGTGGCCGGGCGTGCCGATCTCCGGACAGCCGGTTCCGCCGGATGGCCCAGAGCCGCCCGTGGTCACTGAACGCTCACCGATACCGGGCCCTGTCGATCGCCGACCGCGACATCGCATTCGTTTGTTCCCTGATCGGGCGAATGCTATGTCGCTTTGTGCTACCCAACAAAGCCGGATTGGGTAATTCCCACCAGGACACTGTTACCGGGAGGATCAATACGGACCGATGTGGGCTTCTGGAGGTGTGTCGCTGTGCCGACTGCCGTCTCGGCGGACAATGAGATCAGGGCTTATCCGGAGCTGCCGCGGCCGTGCCGCCCGGCCAGATTCGTCCGGATGCTCTTACAGACCGTCCTGGACGATTTACGAGCCGAGCAGGACGAGTTAGACGCGCTGGCCGGGTCGCTGACCGAGGCGCAGTGGCGGCTGGCCACCCCGTCGGCGGGCTGGACGGTCGCGCACCAGATCGCACACCTGGCGTGGTGCGACGACGCGGCGCTGCTGGCCGTCACGGACAAGCCTGCGTTCCTGGCGTTCCTCGACTCGGTCCGCACCGACCCACAGGCTCACATCGACCGAGGCGCTGCCGAGGGCGCCGCCGCCTCCCCCGCGGACCTGCTGGCGCGCTGGCGGGCCAGCCGCAGTGTGTTGTTGTCCACACTGCGCCGGATCGACGCGGGCGAGAAGCTGGCCTGGTTCGGCCAGCCGTTGAACGTGGTGACGCTCGCCACCGCCCGGCTGATGGAGGTCTGGGCGCACGGCCTGGACGTCGCCGACGCGCTCGGCGTCACGCGCGAGCCCACCCACCGGCTCCGCCACATCGCCTACCTGGGCGTCCGCACCCGCGACAACGCGTTCCACCGCCGGGGCCTGACGCCACCCGAACCGTTCCGGGTGTCGCTGACGGGGCCGGACAGCCAGGAGTGGACCTGGGGACCGCCCGAGGCCGCCCAACGGGTCACCGGCACCGCCCTGGACTTCTGCAAGCTCATCACCCGCCGCGTCCATCGCGATGACACCGCGCTGGCCGCCGTCGGCGCCGACGCCGAACGCTGGCTGCACATCGCCCAGTGCTTCGCCGGGCCACCCGGACCGGGCCGGCCCGCCAAGGCCACCATCGAAAGCCGGTTCGGCGCCTGCTCCGGCTGATCCCACCCGGGTGCTCTCTTCGCGGCGGTGGTGGGCCGTCCCAGCGTTCCAGCCGGAGCACTGGGCGCCCTTCGCCGCGCCGAAGGCGAACAGCCCGGCACGGGCGGATTCTCCCCAAACCCCACCGTTCAGCCGTCCCGCGTCGCACCCTCCGGCCAGATCACGGTCACGGTGAGACCCCGCCGCCGCGCCGCGTCCACCACATCGCCCGTGCCGCCGTACGCGCCCGGCTCGCCGTCCCACACCGCCAGCACCAGGTCGACGTGGTCGAGCACGTACTCGGAAGCCGCCATATAGGCGTCCGGACTGGATTCCTCGAACGGCATGGTGTGCACAGCCGCGGCTTGGCCCAGCAGCTCGTCGAACTCGGATGCGTTGCCCGCCAGGACCTTCCGCATCCGGTAATCCCTGGCAGGCAGCACAACCTCAAGCACACCACCAAGTTCCAGCACGACCCGCGCGAACACCTGATCCGCCCCGCGCGCCAGACACGTAACTCCGGTTGTGGATGTTTTCCCCAGCGCCGCACGGATCTCCGCGGCCACCAGCCGCATGGTGTCCGCCGTCAGGTTCGAGTGCCCAGTCACCCCGATCCGCACACGCCGACCTTAGGGGCAGGCGCCGATCAACCCCGATCCGCGTTAGCCCCGCACGTCGGCTCCCGGACGCGAGGCAGTATGCCCGCCCGGGCCACCTGGCCGCCAAGGAATTCCGGCGGGCCCGTGGGTGCCTGCACCCGTGGTGACCCCCGGTTTTGGGAGCCCCCGAGCCCATCCGGTATCCTCTTCGGCGGAGGATTCGCATAGTGGCCTAGTGCGCACGATTGGAAATCGTGTTGGGTGTGATAGCCCTCAGGGGTTCAAATCCCCTATCCTCCGCTCACTCCGGGCGACATGTGTCCGCGGAAAGCGCGGACCATGTCGCTCGCCGTTATGCTGGGGGACGACCCCCCAAAAAACCCCCGATGCTGGCTTCGCCAGCAGGTTCAGCGCTCGATCGGGTAGGTGTATTTGCCGTCGTTGTCGCGGATTTTGCGGACGATGGTGAAGTTCGTGGTGGTCTTTGTGGGGAGGTCCACGGTGAAGGCGATCGCGCCTTCGTCGGGGCATGGGAGTTTCTCCGACGGGGAAAAGCAGACCGTGACGTAGGTGCGCATTTTGTCTGCGGAGCCGGGGAGCAGGCGGTTGGCGGTGCTGAGGTAGCGGCCCAGGCGGGGTTTCGGGTTGAGGTCGGCGGTGGCCAGCCAGTCGCGGGCGGCTGTTTCCATTGCGGCGCCGAACTTCTGGCCTTCTTCGAAGGACATCGCCGGGGCCAGCACGTCGGCGAGCGAGCGGCCAGGGGTGATCAAGCCGCCGTGGTGGGGGCTACCTGCGAGGACTTCCGCCAGGCCGCGGTCGGTCAGCTTCTGGTAGGCCGGGCCGGTGGCGATCGGCAACGTCGGCGGCTGCTGCGCGCTGAGGATGTTCAGGGTGATGGTGCCGGCCTTCGACCGCCACGGCGAATCGCTGTTCGAGCGCGCGTCCCGCCATTTCGCCACGCATTCATCGAGTGACCTCACAAGCCGGGTCACCGTTGTATTCATGATCGGTGCCGCCGTCCACACCGTGAGGTCGAACGAGGTGTTGGCGAACGGGATCTCGCCGATTCCGACGATCTCGTGCCCGCATTCGCGGAACACTTTCAGCGCCGTGCGCAATTCCGCGGCCTGGGCGCGGCCGAGGTCGACCGCGTCCCGCATTTTCTGTTCGATATCCGCTTTGTCCGACTTCACCGCGAGCCGGACGATCGCGTCCGGGTCGTCCCGCACCGCGAAGGTCACCTCGGACCCCGAGTCCTGCGGGAACAGCGACCGGCTGCCGATGACCGTCAACCGGCCCGGGAACAGCCGGTCCGCCAGCTCCTGCGCGGTGCGGACGTCCGCCTTGGCGTCACCGACGCCGCACGCCGCGAGCAACGAGACGAGCGCCGACAACAAGACCCTGCGAGCCACCCGGCTACCGTGCCACGCCGTACGGGTGGGCGAGTGCCCGTTGGGGCGGTTTTCGGTGTCAGTCCTCGTCGTCCGGCTTGGCGTGGTCGGCCTTGCCCGGGTTCGGGTCACGCGACAGGTCGACCAGCGGGTGCGGGCCGTCCGCGTCGTCGGGCAGCGCGTGGCTGCCCCGGCGTTCGGTGTTCTCCTGATCTGCGCTCATCACGCCCCTCCTCTGTGTCCATTCGGACCATACCTAGGGGTCCCGCGGGGTCTTCTCGCGGGCTGGCCTGGTGTGACAGCATGAGGCTCCCGCCGCCTGGGACATATCGACCAGGAGGCAGCTTCATGCGCCGATCGCAGCGCATCCTCACCACCCTGACCGCGTTGGCCACCTCGGTGGCCCTCGCCCCGGTCGTCTCGGCCGCGCCGTCGGACTTCTCGGTGATGACGCCGGCCACCAACGTCGCCTCGCGGTCGGACCGCAGACCGGTCGCGGGCGGGGTGTACGACGCCCACTCGGACAAGACGTTCATCTCGTGGTCCGGCAAGGCCGCCGACGCCTACGTGCAGGCCTACGACCACCGCACGCGCACTTGGAGCACGCCGAAGTTCATCGCGCCCGGCGAGTCCGACTCGCACAACTACCCCACCATGATCGAGGCCGCCGACGGCCACCTGCTGCTGGTCCGCGGCATGCACAACACCGCGACCGTGATCAGCCGTTCGCCCAGCGCCCACTCCATCGAGGGCGACTGGACCACCTACGAGGTCCCCTCGGGTAAGGCCGCCAGCTACCCGATGCCGTTCAAGACCGCCGACGGCACCTTGTTCGTGTTCTACCGGGAGACCACCCACGACATCGACAAGCAGGTCCCCACCGACACCCGGCAGATGAAGTACATCGTCTCCAAGGACAACGGGCTGACCTGGAAGAACAACATCGACGTGGTCGGCCGGCCGTTCGTGATCGGCTCGACGTCCCGGCCGGACAACATGAACGAGATCTACATCGGCCAGCTGCGGCCGGACCCGCTGACCGGGCTGGTCCACATCGTGTACACGCTCGCCGGCGGTGGCCCGACCCAGCACGTGCACGACTTCTACCACCGCAACATGTACTACGTGGTCTTCAACCCGTACAACCAGCACTTCTACTCGGCCGCCTGGCGCGACCTGGGCACCCAGGTCGACGACGTGGACCAGGAGACCTACCTGAAGGTCGCCGACACCCCGTTGGAGAAACCGGCCGACGCCAAGACCCCGGACTACATCCAGCAGGTCGGCTCCACCTTCGGCCGCCCGTTCGTGCTGTGGTTCACCTACGACACCAACGGCGTGACGCACAACCAGGCCAGCGTGTGGACCGGAACCCGTTGGGAGACCAAGGAAGTCGCCAGCGGCATGCGCACCCGCGAGATCGAGCAGGTGAACCTCGTCACCTGGCGCGTCTACGCGACCCGCGACGGCCGGCCGAACATCGAGACGTACCTGCTGACCTTCGGCCGCGACTGGCGCCCGGAAACCGTTATCACCACACCGAAGCCGGTGCAGCGGATCGAGCTGATCGGCAACTTCCGTGACCCAGCAAGGATTCTCGCCAGCGGCGCCTCCACCGCCCGCGACGTTTCCGTTGCCGACGGCGACATCTACGTCGCCGGTCGCTGATCGTCCAAGCCTGGACGGGCTTCCAGGCCCGCCCAGGCTCACCGCCGGGTCAGAAGATCACGTCGCTGCACAGGTAGA
>CBIMJO010000318.1:0-8587 GCA_966244135.1 uncultured Actinocrispum sp.
GGCTTCTCGATCTGGACACTGTGGTCGGTCATGGTGCTGTTCATGGGACCGCAGTACGGACTGTCCGCAGCTGACAAGTTCCTGCTGGTGTCGACGCCGACTCTCGTCGGTGGCCTGATCCGGATCCCGTACACCTTCGCACCCGCTCGTTTCGGCGGCCGCAACTGGACGGTCTTCTCGGCCGGACTGCTTCTGGTGCCGACGATCCTGGCCGCGGTGGTGATGCACCCGGGGACCTCGCTGGGCACGTTCATGCTCGTCGCGGCCCTCGGTGGGGTCGGTGGCGGGAACTTCGCGTCCTCCATGGCCAACATCAACGCGTTCTTCCCGGAACGCAGCAAGGGCTGGGCGCTCGGGCTGAACGCGGGTGGCGGAAACCTCGGTGTGGCGGCGATCCAGCTGATCGGCCTGCTGGTGATCAGCACCGCCGGGGCGAACTCGCCGCGGATCATCCTGTACGTCTACATCCCGCTGCTGATCGTCGCGGGCGTCTGCGCGTTGCTGTTCATGGACAACCTGACCTCGATGAGCGGCGACTCCAAAGCGATGCGCGAGGTCGTCAAGGACCCGCAGTCGTGGGTGATGTCGTTCCTGTACATCGGCACCTTCGGGTCGTTCATCGGCTACAGCTTCGCGTTCGGCCTGGTGCTGCAGAACCAGTTCGGCCGCACACCGCTGCAGGCCGCCTCGCTCACCTTCCTCGGCCCGCTGGTCGGGTCCCTCATCCGGCCGGTGGGCGGCTGGCTGGCCGACCGGATCGGCGGGGCGAAGGTGACACTGTGGACGTTCCTCGCGCTGGCGATCGGCACCGCTGTCACGATCCTCGCCTCGAACATCAAGTCGCTGCCGCTGTTCGTGGTCGGGTTCATCTCGCTGTTCGTGTTCTCCGGTCTGGGCAACGGGTCCACCTACAAGATGATCCCGGCGATCTTCCGGGCCAAGGCCCAGTCCGCGATCGAGGCCGGCGCCGAGGAGAAAGGCGCGCTGCTGCAGGCCCGGCGGCTTTCCGGAGCGCTGATCGGCCTGGCCGGGGCGATCGGTGCCCTGGGCGGGCTTTTCATCAACCTGGCGTTCCGTGAGTCCTTCCTCACAGCCAAGACCGGGATTCCCGCCTTCGTCGCGTTCCTGGTCTTCTACGGGGTCTGTTTCGTTGTCACGTGGGCGGTCTACCTGCGCAAACCGGCCGCCGCCAGGACCGGGGAGCCCGCGCTGGCAAGCGTCTGACCTGCGGTGAGAGGTTGCTTTAACGCGGCCGAAACCTGGCCGATCCGGGCGTGACACGGCTGCGCCCCAGCATGGGAACCATGAGGGAGGGCGTTATGACGCGGACAGTGGTCGTGGTCGGCTACGGGATGGTCGGTCACCGCCTGGTCCAGACACTGTGCGAGCGGGACATCGCCGGGCAGTGGCGGATCGTCGTGCTGGCCGAGGAGGAACGGCACGCCTACGACCGGGTGGCCCTTTCCTCCTATGTGGACACCTGGGACGCGGCGGACCTGACGCTGCCGCACCTGGAGGTCGACCTCAGGCTGGGCGACCCGGCCGTCGAGATCGACCGCGAGCTGAAGACGGTCCTCTGCGAGTCCGGTCAGGTCGTGCGGTACGACGCTTTGGTGCTCGCGACCGGGTCCTACCCGTTCGTGCCACCGATTCCGGGCAAGGACCTGCCGGGGTGTTATGTCTACCGGACGATCGACGACCTCGACCGGATCCGGGACGCCGTCGAGGCGGCGCAACGGCCCGGCCGCAAGGCCGGAATGGTGCTGGGCGGCGGTTTGCTCGGCCTGGAGGCGGCCAACGCCCTGCGCGGTATGGGTGTCTCGCCGCACGTGGTCGAGATGGCGCCGCGGCTGATGCCGATCCAGGTCGACGAGGGCGGCGCCGGGCTGCTGAAGAACCTGGTCCAGAAGCTGGACCTGACCGTCCACACCGGAGCGTCCGCGTCGGTGATCGAACGGGACGGCGCCCGGCTGATCGCCAAGCTCACCAACGGTGTCGAACTCGACCTCGACGTGGTCGTGTTCTCCGCAGGGATCCGGCCGCGAGATCAGCTGGCCCGTCAGATGGATCTCGAGGTCGGCGCCCGTGGCGGTGTCGTCGTCGACGAAGCCTGCCGGACCTCGGATGAGGCCGTGTACGCGATCGGCGAGTGCGCCTGCATCGACGGCATGGTCTATGGCCTGGTAGCGCCCGGTTATGCGATGGCCGAGGTCGTCGCGGACCGGCTTCTCGGTGGTGCGGCGACCTTCCCGGGCGCGGACACGTCGACCAAGCTGAAGCTGCTGGGCGTGGACGTGGCCAGCTTCGGGGACGCGCACGCGGCAACCGAGGGCGCGCTGGAGGTCGTTTTCAACGACGCCGTCGCGGGGACGTACGCGAAGGTCGTCGTCTCCGATGACGCGAAGACGTTGCTGGGCGGCATCCTGGTCGGTGATGCGAGCCAGTACACCATGCTGCGCCCGTTGGTCGGCCGTGAGCTGTCCGCCGATCCGGCTTCGCTCATCGCTCCCGCGGGCGGCGGCGTCGAGCTGGGTGCCTTGCCCGATGACGCTCAGGTGTGCTCGTGTCACGCGGTGACCAAGGCCGCCATCAACGCGGCGATCACCGAGGGCTGCACGGATGTCCCTGCCCTCAAGACTTGCACGAAGGCCGGGACCGGATGTGGTTCGTGCATCCCGATGCTCAAGACCCTGCTGTCCGAAGCCGGTGTGGAGCAGTCGAAGGCGCTGTGCGAGCACTTCACGCAGAGCCGGGCCGAGGTGTTCGAGATCATCCAGGCCAGTGGGATCCGGACGTTCAGCGCGTTGATCACCAAGTACGGCACGGGGAACGGCTGCGACATCTGCAAGCCCGCCGTGGCCTCGATCCTGGCCTCGCTGGGCAACGGGCACGTGCTGGACGGCGAGCAGGCATCGTTGCAGGACACCAACGACCACTTCCTGGCGAACCTGCAGCGCAACGGGACCTACTCGGTCGTCCCGCGTATTCCGGGCGGTGAGATCACGCCCGAGAAGCTCATGGTGATCGCCGAGGTGGCCCGCGACTTCGGGCTGTACACGAAGATCACCGGCGGTCAGCGGATCGACTTGTTCGGTGCCACCGTGGACCAGTTGCCGTTGATCTGGCGGCGGCTGGTGGACGCGGGTATGGAGTCCGGGCATGCCTATGGGAAGGCCTTGCGGACGGTCAAGTCGTGCGTCGGCACCACCTGGTGTCGTTACGGCGTGCAGGATTCCGTCGCGTTGGCGATCCAGTTGGAGCTGCGCTACCGTGGGCTTCGGTCGCCGCACAAGCTGAAGTCCGCGGTGTCCGGGTGTGCGCGCGAATGTGCCGAGGCCCGCAGCAAGGACTTCGGCGTGATCGCGACCGAGCACGGCTGGAACCTGTACGTGGGCGGCAACGGCGGGTTCAAGCCGCGGCACGCCGACCTGCTGGTGTCCGATGTGGACACCGAGACGCTGGTCCGGCTGATCGACCGGTTCCTGATGTTCTACATCCGGACCGCCGACCGGCTGCAGCGCACGGCCGGCTGGATCGAGTCGATGGAGGGCGGCCTGGACCACCTGCGCGACGTGATCGTCCATGACAGCCTGGGCATCTGCGCGGACCTGGAGGCGGCGATGGAGCGGCACGTCGGGTCCTACGCGGACGAATGGCGTGGCGTGCTGGAGGACCCGGACAAGCTGGCCCGGTTCAGTTCCTTCGTGAACGCGCCGGGCACGCCGGACCCGACGATCTCCTTCCGCGAGGAGCGGGGCCAGCGGGTCCCGGTCCAGCTCGGCATCCCGGAGGTGGCGACCCGATGACCGTTGTGTGCCCGTTGGATCGGTTGCAGCCCTACCGCGGTGTTGCCGCTCTGCTGCCAGGTGGCGTGCAGGTGGCCGTGTTCCGCACCGGTGACGGCAACGTCTACGCACTGTCCAATATAGACCCATACTCGCAGGCGGCCGTGCTGTCCCGCGGGATCGTGGGGGATCGCGGCGGCGTGCCCGTGGCGGTGTCGCCCATGCACAAGAACGCCTTCGACCTGCGTACCGGGGTGTGCGTCGACGATCCGGACGTGTCGGTCGAGGTGTTCCCGGTGCGGGTGGACGCCGGCATGGTGCTGGTAGGAGTGCCGTGACCTTGTCGCTCGACGTGGAAGTGCCGCCACTGGCTGGGTTCACAGTCGGGGTGACGGCCGCGCGCCGCGCGGACGAACTGTCGGCGTTGCTGGAACGCAAGGGCGCCACCGTGGTGCACGGCCCGGCGATCCGGATCGTGCCCCTGCCCGACGACACCGACCTCCGGCAGGCGACCTCTGACCTCCTTGGACAGCAGGTCGACTTCGTCGTGGTCACAACGGCGATCGGCTTCCGCGGCTGGGTCGAGGCCGCCGAGGGCTGGGGAATGGGCGAGGATCTGCTGGCCGTGCTCGGCAAGGCCCGGGTGTTCGCGCGCGGCCCCAAAGCGAAGGGTGCCGTTCGCGCGGCCGGGCTCGTGGAGAGCTGGTCGCCCGCCTCGGAGAGCAACTCCGAGGTGCTGGAACACCTTCTGGCGATCGGGGTTTCCGGCCGGCGGGTGGTCGTTCAGCAGCATGGCGAACCTCTGCCCGACTTCGTGTCGGCGTTGCGAGCCGCGGGTGCGGAGGTCGTGGAGATCTCCGTGTACCGGTGGACGTCGCCGGCGGATCTCGCCCCGCTGGACAGGTTGATCGACGCGGTGCTGGCCGGTGGCGTCGACGCGATGACGTTCACCAGCGCTCCTGCTGCCGCCAGCGTTCTTGCCACTGCTCGCCGGATGGAGCGGTACGACGCTTTGCTGGAAGCGCTGCGGGGACCTGTTCTTTGCGTCTGTGTCGGGTCGATCACCGCTGGACCGCTTGTCGCTGTCGGCATCCCTGTCGTCCAGCCGGAGCGGTCCCGGATCGGGGCGCTGGCCCGGACGGTCGCGGTCGAGCTTCCCGCGCGGGCCCGCCAGGTCCGGGTGGGGGTGTGCCGGTTGGAGATCCGCGGTCAGGCTGTTGTCGTGGACGGGGTTCTGCGCGGTGTCTCACCCGCACCGATGGCCGTTCTCCGGGCTCTGACCAAGGATCCCGGTCGCGTGCTGTCCCGCCCAGACCTGATCGGCGTGCTCCGAAGGCATTCCGGTCGTGACGGCAGCGTCGACGCACACGCCGTCGAGACCGCCATCGGCCGGTTGCGTTCCGCCCTGGGCGATCCCTCACTCGTGCAGACCGTTGTCAAGCGCGGCTACCGATTGGCGATACCCGTATGACCCTCGTCCTCGCCGCCCACGGCACCCGCGATCCGCAGGGTAGCGCTGTGACCTATGCCCTCGCCGCCAAGATCCGCGCGGTGGTGCCGGACGATGTCGTCGTCGCGTTCGCCGATGTCCGCTCGCCCAGCATCGCCGACGTCTTGTCTACTTTGGACGGTCCTGTGGTGGTGGTCCCCGCTTTCCTCGCTTCGGGCTACCACGTCCGGGTTGACATCCCCACGCAGATCCTCCAGTCCGGCCACACCAACACCACCCTGACCCGCCCGTTCGGCCCGTCGCCACTACTTGTCGGCGCGATGCACCAACGCCTCCTCGAGACCGGTTGGGCGGGCCAGCCGATCGTCATGGCCGCCGCCGGATCCTCCGACCCACAGGCACTTTCCGACGTTCGCACGGCAGCTCGCCTGCTGTCCCGGCTCACCTCGGTTCACGTCCGGGTGGGGTACATCACCACCACCCCTCGGGTCGCGGACATCGTGCAGCCAGGCGACTTCATCGCTTCTTGGCTGCTCGCCCCGGGCCTGTTCCATCAAACGCTGCGCAAAACCGGGCACCCGGTGTCCAAGCCCATTGGGGCACACGAGAACGCAGTCACCCTGGCGGCTCGATGCTATGCCGGAATGGCAATTGTGAACATGTAACAACGCTCGGATGCCACTCGATCTCGCGGGTGACCACGCCATCGCGGCGTGCGTGGGGGTAAGGGGTGGATGTGAACAAGTCTGTCCGTCGTGCGCTGCTGAGCGCTTTGCTGGCGGTGGGTTTCCTGGCTCCGGTAGCCGAAGCGCAAGCGGCTCAATGCACCTGGCAGCGCACCGAACTGCTGGTGCCCGACCCATACCGGGACGCGAGCGTCGGCGCTGTGGCCGGCGACTACGTCTCAGGTATCGCCAACAGCAACGAGGGATCCAAGCTGGCGTTGTGGCACAAGGGGCAGGTCACGCTGTTGTCGTGGCCCGGTGGCACGGCCAACGCCGGTTTCCGGGTCGTCGACGTGAACCGCTCCGGGACGGTCCTGGTGCAGAGATCCACGATCGGGAGTGGCAACGAGGCGTACGTCGTCAAGGCCGATGGCACCAGCCAGGTCCTGGCGCATCTCGATGGTCAGGACCCGAACGTGTACGGCATGAACGAACGCGGTGACGTCGTGGGTTACCTATGGACCAACGGTTCCACTACGAACGTCGTGTGGCCTGCCTGGGACTACTCGCGTTACCGCGTGCTCAAACCGACCGCGAGCCCGATCGGCATCGACGACGCCGGCACGGTCGTGTTCTCGAACGGCGAGGTACTGGGCCTGCCTGGGTTCACGTGGAAGGTTCAGGTTCCCGCAGGCGCCACCGAGGTGCTGGTGCGAGCCTTCGAGAACAACCGGATTCTGGGCGAGTACTGGCTGAACGGTCAGTGGCAGGGCGCCGTGTGGAGCGTCAACGGCTCAGTCAACTACAACGTCGATCTCAACCAAAGCATGGCGTTCTCCGTCAACCGGCTCGGCACGGTAGTCGGTGCCGGTCCGTCGTTTGAGATCCGGCTGTGGCGCAACGGGATCGTGGACCCGAACGTGCCCACCCCGTCGCCCAATGTCGGCCCGGGACGGGTGTTCGTGGACAACGCTGACGTGATCTCCGGCGCCTACTACGACGGCGACTCGCAGCACGCCGGCCAGTGGCGCTGTAGCTAGTCGAACAGGCTCGGTGGGCCGGGGTCGGGAGCGGGTTTCGCCTCGGCCCACCGGTAGGTCCTCATGTCGATCTTGTTGCCGTCGGCCAGAACCCCTTCCGCGCGCAGCAGTTCCAGCTGCTCGTGCTGAAGGTGCGGGGCGGGAGTGCCGTCGGCGCGCAGGACCCGGTGCCACGGCAGGTCATGGCCGTCCTCGGCGAGGATCCGGCCGACCAGCCTGGGGGAGGGGGCGCCCGCCATCGACGCGATATCGCCATAGCTGACAACGCTTCCGGCCGGGACCGCGGCGATCAGTTCCCGGACGCGTTCGTGGATCTGCTCGTCCATCACTTGGTGTCATTCAGGTAGGCCAGCACGGCGAGGACACGGCGGTTGTCGTCCTCGGACGGTGGCAGCTGGAGTTTGCTGAAGATGTTGTTGGTGTGCTTGCTGACCGCCTTCTCGGTGACGAACAGCCGGCCCGCGATCGCCGCGTTCGACCGGCCTTCCGCCATCAGGCCGAGCACTTCGCGTTCACGGGGAGTCAGTGAGCCGACGGGCTCGTCGCGTTCGCGCCGGGCCAGCAGCTGCGAGATCACCTCGGGGTCCAT
The DNA here is from genome assembly GCA_966244135.1 of uncultured Actinocrispum sp. Taxonomy (GTDB): domain Bacteria; phylum Actinomycetota; class Actinomycetes; order Mycobacteriales; family Pseudonocardiaceae; genus Kibdelosporangium. The sequence continues at coordinate 7,530 of CBIMJO010000318.1, forward strand.
CGCCGTCCCGCCCCCGGCGACCCGCCGGACCGCGTCGACGAACTGGCCCACGTCCGACACCCGGTCCTTGAGCAGGTACCCGACACCGCCACGCTTGTCCGACAGCAACTCCCGCGCGTAGAGCTGCTCGACGTACTGCGACAGCACCAACACCGGCAGGCCCGGGACCTGTTCGCGCGCCGAGATCGCCGCGCGCAGGCCCTCGTCGGTGAACGTCGGCGGCATCCGGACATCCACCACGGCGACATCCGGCTTGTGCGTGACCAGCGCGTGCAACAACGCCGGACCGCTGTCCACGGCTTCGACCACCTCGAAGTCGTGCGCGGTCAGCAACCTGATCAGACCGTCCCGCAGCAACGCGAGATCCTCACCCAGTACAACCCGCACCCGCCGAACCCTACCGGCCGACGAAATCCGCGATGAGGTCAGCGGTCTCGACCGGGCGTTCGTAGTACATCATCGGGCCGCAGTCGAGTTCGACGATGTCGACCTGCTTCTGCATGGTCACCCGGCACGCCTGGAGGAACTGGGTCCGCACGTTGCCCGAACGGGCCGCGGTGACGACCAGCGTGGGCGTGTCCGGCGGCGGAAGCTGCGCGGCACGGCACATCTCGCTCCACGCCGTCGTGGTGGCGGCGTAGCTGTAGCGGGGCATCCACCGGCCGCTGGTCTGGTAGAAGTTCGTCTCCAGCTCCTCGGCCACATCCCGCAGGCTCACCTCCGGCCATTCCCCGCGCAGCCACTCCCCGGCCTGCTCGATGGTGTTGAACACCTGCGGCCACGGTGGCATCCGGTTCAACGCGTCCTGAGGCTCCAGGCCGATCGCCGGATCCAGCAACACCAGCCTGGTGATCCGCTGCGGCGCCAACCGCGCCAGATGAATCGCCGCCGCGGCCCCGAAACCGTGCCCCACCACCGCGAGCCCGCTGACCTTCTGACTGTCCAGCACGGACAGCAGATCGGCCGCGTGCTGCTCCAACGTCCACGGCGGCAGGTTCGTCGACTCCCCATGCCCCCGCAGATCCGGCGCGACCAGCGTGAGCCCCAGCAGGAACTCC
>CBIMJO010000319.1:0-8558 GCA_966244135.1 uncultured Actinocrispum sp.
GCAACGGATCAGCTGGGTGACGTCGTCGCAGTGGCCGCCGGTGAGCATGACTGCGTCGAGACGTTCGGCCAGGGGTTTGAAACGTTCCAATCGCACGCATCGATGTGCGCCAGAGCATGCACGCCGCCGAGGCATCTTGACGAAGTCCGACTAGCACGTGCTAGCGTGATTTGCGACTCCTAGCTGGGCGCTCGTCCCTGCATGCCCGAACCGGGACGGCGGAGTCCACGAGGAGGCCAACCGATGCCCAGCACAACCCATGCCTGGCTAGTCCCAATGGTGCTCGGACAACGCGGGACGTCGCCCACCCATCGGCCGGGGGAGCAGGAGCGCACCTGGATAGCGGAACTGGCCGAACAGGTCACTGCACCACTGAGCGTGACCGAGACGGCAGTCGAGGAACTCCCCGGGTCCCTCCTGTTCACGCCTTCAGAAGCCCGTGACGACCTCGTCCTTTTGCACATCCATGATGGTGGTTTCCGCACTCGGCGCCCCGGCGACGACCGGATCGTGGCTGGGGGTCCTTGCTTTGGCGACCGGCGCCCGCGTTCTGTCGCCTCCGTATCGACTCGCACCCGAGCACCCCACCCGCCGGCCTCGACGACTGGAGCGCGCTTATGAGCACACCGCCGCAATGGCTCCCGCCGCAGGTATCGTCGTCGTCGGCGGCGGCGGATCGGCCAGTGCCGGTCTGGCCGCTCCTGCGCCGCCGCGACGCCAGCGACCGGCGCGCTATCGCCGGCATGCTGTTCTCCGGCATCTATGACCTGCACCAGGCGCGCTTCGCCGCCGGTAGTTGGATCGACAATGCACCCACCGACGCGATTCTGCAGCCCGAAGCCGGCCCGGTAATGGCCTCCGACTACCTAGGCGACAACCTTGCCAACCCGCAGATCGGCTCACCGCTCACCGCCGATCCGGCCGGCCTGCCGCCCTTGTTCATTCAGGCATCGGCCGCCGAGATGCTCCTCGACGACTCCCTGCTGCTGGCCGAAAAGGCAGCCCGCGTCGGCGTCGAGACCACTCTCGAGATATGGCCGCATATGTTTCACGCCTGGCAAGGCATAGCCGGCTTACTGCCCGAAGCCGACGAAACTGTCCGCCGCGCTGCGAATTTCATGAACACGGTCGCCACCGGATGCACAATCGATGGCTCCGCACTCCGCCACGGACCAGTCCCTGCCAGCACCCTACCGGCCTGATCATCCTCGAAAAGGCTGTCCGAGCTGGGGCACCTCGACTCTGGCAGCACGTCACCCGGGCGGTCAAGGTTGTGGTGCCGCACGGCTGGCTCGCACCAGTTCCCTAATCGCCGAAGGAGAATCGAATGGACGCCAGTGCAATGACGCCGAGCCAACGAGCGAATGACCTGTTGTCCCGGATGAGCACGCGCGAGAAGACGCAGCAGCTGTCCGCCGTGATGCCGCACATGCTGCTTGGCCGGGAGGGACTCAGCTCTCCGGCCATGGAGCATCACCTCGGACTCGGGATCGGCCACGTCTCTGGCGTCGCGGGCTTCTCCTCGCCTTCCGAGATCGCTCAAAAGGTCAATGGGATCCAACGCTACCTCGTCGAGCACACCCGGCTCGGGATTCCGGCCATCGTGCACAACGAGGCACTCAACGGGTTCGTGGCTGCCGGTTACACATCCTTCCCGACCGCCATCGCCCTTGCAGCGACATGGGATCCCGAAGGCGTGGAGGACATGGCACAGATCATCCGACGCCAGATGCGATCAGTGGGTGTACTCCAAGCATTGTCTCCCGTACTCGACGTCGCACGGGACGCCCGATGGGGCAGGGTGCACGAAACGTACGGAGAAGACCCCTATCTCGTTTCGGCACTCGGGGTCGCCTACGTGCAGGGCCTGCAGGGAAACAACCTGCTCGAAGGCGTCATCGCGACTGCGAAGCACTTTCTGGGGTACGCCTTGACCGAGGCCGGTCAGAACCAGGCGGTAACTCATCTGGGCAGCCGCGAACTGTACGACGTCTATGCGGCCCCGTTCGAGGCGGCAGTGCGTCTGGCGGGTCTGCAGAGCGTCATGAATTCCTACTCGGAGATCGACGGCGTCCCGGTGGGGGCGAGCCGGGCGATTCTGACCGACCTCCTACGCGGCCGCCTTGGTTTCGATGGCACCGTGGTCGCCGACTACAGCGCTGTCGAATGGCTACATACGCGTCAGAGGGTCGCATCGTCTCCGCAGGACGCGGGCATCCTCGCCCTGGAGGCCGGACTGGACATCGAACTGCCCTCAGTGGTCAGTTTCGGTCCGGTCCTGGAAGAAGCTGTCGCGGCCGGGCGCGTACAACGCGAGGTCCTTGATGACGCTGTGCGCCGAGTCCTCATCTCGAAGGCGAAGCTGGGACTGTTCGAAAATCCCTATGTCACTGAGGAACCTATCGTCCTGCGCGCCATCTCCAGCGAGGGACGGGACCTCTCACGCCGGCTCGCCGACGAGTCCGTCACCCTTCTGAAGAATGACGGAATCCTGCCGATAGCGAGCGGCACGAAGCGCATCGCCGTGATCGGTCCGCACGCCGACTCGGCGATCGTCAACTTCGCGGCATACACACACCCGGCACACCTCGACATGGTCAAGGCCCTGATGACCGGCCAATCGACGATGGCAGGCATCGAATCCATGGCCGAAATTCCAGCTGAGCTCAAGGAGCAGATGGCAGCAGAGGCTGCGAAGCTGGCTGCCCTGGACACCGACGCGCTGGTGCGACATGAGCACGATACGGCCGATCTTGCCCAGGCTGTCCGAGAGGCGATGCCGCAAGCCAATGTGCAGGCAGTCCGAGGCGTGGGTGTTCTGGAAGACGACCCACAGGACATCGAATCGGCGGTGGCTGCGGCGCGGGAGGCCGATCTCGTGGTTCTCGCGATCGGTGGTCGCGCAGGATGGTTCGCTCACCGAATCACCGAGGGTGAAGCCACCGACGCCGCCGACGTCAGCCTGTCCCGACCTCAGGTCGAACTCGTGCGAGCCGTTGCCGCCACCGGCACGCCCTGTGTCGGTGTGGTCTACCAGGGACGCCCGTACGGCTTGGCCGACGTGGACGACCTGTTGAGCGCACTGTTGATCGCCTACTACCCCGGCCCGTATGGCCCCCGCGCGATCGCCTCGGTTCTCGCCGGGCTGACTAACCCGAGTGGGAAGCTTCCCTATACCCTTCCGCGCGCCACCGGCCAGGTACCCATTTATGCGGGGCAAAAACACGGCAGCGGATACCGGCGTGGGGACGTCGAGCAATACCGGGGCTACGTGGACCTTCCGACCACTCCCCTCTATTGCTTCGGGCACGGCCTGAGCTACACGTCCTTCGAGTACGGCGACCTGAAGCCCAGCCGAACGCAGGTAACCGGTGACGACCATTTGACCATGACGCTGACGGTGTCGAACACCGGGCAGCGGGCGGGAACAGAAGTCGTGCAACTCTACGCGTCGGTCACCGCACCCCGGCTCACCCGCCCGGCACAACAGCTCATCGGGTTCGCCCGGGTCGACCTTGCGCCCCAGGCCGCCGCCTCGGTCACCTTCGACGTAGCAATGGCTCAGCTCGGCTACTCGGGCGTGGATGGAAGGTTCGTACTCGAGCCGGGTCCAGTGGATTTCGTCGCCGGAAGCAGCTCCGAGGATCTGCGCAGTCGCACCCGAATCGAGGTCATCGGGGACCCGGTCGACCTCGAAGGACGGCGCGCATTCCTGTCTTCCGTGACCGTCGCCGAGGCGGAGTTGCAGGATGCACGAGGCTAACCGGCACGCATGGGCAACGGGGCCGCGGGAAAGCATTGACGCCGCGCAGTGCTCGGCAGACAGACGGTCCACGAACCCCGCCCACGGCTGAGTTCCCTCGCCAGACAACAGATTGACCACAAGCGACGGAAGGACCAAATTTGTGACCGCGCTCACCGGCGACAGCTTGATCAGCGATTGGCTCGATAACACGGTCGGCGGACCGCTGTTGCGGGATCTGCTCGAGCGTGCCGGCATTCCGGAGTCGTTGCTCGCGCCGAGCAGGTCCTTCCCGCTGCGACAGTTGGTCGCCTTGAGCCGAAGCCGGCTGACGCAAGCAGGCGTTGACGACCTCATCCTGCGGGCCGGCGATGGCCATGCTCAGACCGAGCACTCCGGAGAACGCCCAGACGATGTCCGGCTCAGGGAAAAGCAGGACGTCGCGGTCATGCCGGCACTGCAAGCCGGAAGGGAGCCGATGAGCAGCATCCGCCGTGCGCCGAGTATGTCCTTGGACGGCTCCTGGCAGTTCCAACTGCTGGCTGGGGTGGACGTCGAGCCTGCGCCCGATGGCTGGACCGAGGTCAAGGTTCCGTCCCTGTGGACCATGGACGCACGCTTCGGACACCCGCATTACACGAACGTGACCATGCCGTTCGACGAGGTCTACCCGGATGTTCCGGCGGACAACCCTGTTGGTATTTACCGGCGGCAGTTCACACCTCCCGAGCACGGCGGCGACCGGGTGATCCTGCACGTGGGAGCCGCGGAAGGGTTCCTGACAGTGCGGGTGAACGGCACTCACGTCGGAACGAGCACGGACTCGCACCTGCATGCCGAGTTCGACATCACCGACGCCCTCGTCGACGGGGACGGCGAGCTCGAGCTCGCCGTCACGAAATGGTCGGCGGAGAGCTACCTCGAAGACCAGGATCACTGGTGGCAGTTCGGGCTCAGCCGGCCGGTGAGCTTGCACGTCGTGCCTGCGGTCCGGTTGTCGGATGTCGTCATCACGGCCGACTACGACGCGGGTTCCGAACGTGGGTCGGTGAAGATCGACGTGCGCACTCTGGGGCTTGCGCACCTGCACACGGTCGAGCACACCGTGCGAGTACACGCGGTGGGTAGCGCCCACGATGTTCCGATCGGTGCGCGCGTAGTCGTGCCGACGATGCCGTCGTCGAACAGTGATCGGTCGCAGCGGCCGCCGCAGATGCTGCCGGAGGACTTCATGGACCTCCTCAGCATCCAGGCTGCGTCCGCACCGGTGCCCCCGGAGTTTCGGGCGATCGCAAACGGCATGTCCACAGCGATCCAGGGCCCATCGACGGCCCCTGGTTCCGCGGTGCTCGACCTCGACGGCCTTGAGGTGGCCCCGTGGACAGCGGAGACCCCACACCTCGAAAGCGTGCGCGTAGAACTGATTGACCCGGCGGGCAGGGTTGTGGATGCCGCCGAGTACCGCGTTGGGTTCCGCCGCGTCGAGATCGTAGGCCGCGACCTGCTGGTCAACGGGCGGCGCGTGCTCATCCAGGGCGTGAACCGCCACGATGCCGACCCGCGGACGGGACGTGTCATCTCTCAGCAGCGGATGCGGGAGGAGCTGTCGCTGTTGAAGCAGTTCAACGTCAACGCGATTCGCACCTCGCACTACCCCAATGACCCGTACCTGCTCGACCTGTGCGACGAGTTCGGGTTCTACGTCGTCGACGAGGCTGACATCGAAGGGCACGCATTCGCGTCCACGATCGCCGACGACCCCCGTTACCTCGGGCCGATCGTCGAGCGAGTGAAGCGGATGGTGCTCCGCGACCGCAACCACCCGAGCATCATCACCTGGTCGCTCGGCAACGAGACCGGGTATGGGGCCGCCCACGATGCCGCTGCCGCGTGGGTGCGGCGGGTCGACCCGACCCGGCCCGTGCAGTACGAGGGCGCGGTCGCCGCAGACTGGCACACCGGCCACGCCGCCTCCGACATCCTCTGCCCGATGTACCCCTCGTTCGCCGCACTGGAGGCGTACGCGCGTGATCCCCGTGCAGACCGGCCGTTCATCACCTGTGAGTACGCATATTCGCAGGGCAACTCCACCGGAGGCCTCGCGCGCTACTGGGAGTTGTTCGAGACACTGCCTGGGCTGCAGGGCGGGTTCATCTGGGAATTCACCGACCACGCGCTCGACCCCGACGGGGACGGCCGCTACCGATATGGCGGTGACTTCGGCGATTTTCCGAACGACGGCCCCACTCTGCTGAACGGTGTCGTGTTCGCCGACCTGACCCCGAAGCCCGCGCTCTACGAGGCCCGCGGGATCTTCAGCCCGATCCGCCTCGTCTCGGACGCCACGGACGCACTCGCAGGCCGCGTGCGCGTCCGTAACCGCCGGTCCTTCGCCGACCTCTCCGACCTGGTACTCACCGCCCGCGTCGACACTCGCTCCGGGCCTGTCGCCCTGACCGAGCTGACGGCGCAGATCACCGCCGGGAACGAACAGAGCATACGGCTGTCCGACGAGGTCGTGCGGGCACTGCACGATCCCCACGCACTCGCGTTGACGATCACGGTCGTGCTAGGCCACGACACACCGTGGGGCCCAGCCGGCACCGAACTGTCCGCGCACCAAGTCGTTCTGCCACGCGTCCCTGCCCTCGACGCCCGGGCAACCCGCGGCGGCAAGCCTGCCGTCGTCACAGAGGAGGGCGCACTGAGCCATCCGCTGCTGGTGACGCCGCCGAAGCTGCTGTTGTGGCGGGCGCTGACCGACAACGACGCCTCATTCGCATTGGACAACCGGTTCGTGCGCTCAGGGTTCTTCCGACTCGCGCCGGCCGACGTGATCATCGCCACTGTCGACAAAGCCGCTGACGTGGAGATCGTCTACCACACCGCGTTCGGCGACACCGTCGTGCACCGGTCGACGATCACGGCTCTGGACGAAGGCGACTACTTGATCGACGAGCAGGTCGCTCTCCCCGAAGGCACCCGAGACGGTCTGCGCGTCGGGGTGCAGTTCACCCTCGACGAGGGCTTCGCGTCCGCGGAGTGGACGGGCCTCGGCCCCTGGGAGAACTATCCCGACCGAAAGGCCTCTGCCCTCCTCGCACGATGGTCCGCGCAAGTAGACGAGCTCGCCACGCCGTACGTCAAACCTCAGGAAAATGGAACCCGCGGAGGCATCGACGAACTGATGGTCACGGGATCCGCAGGCCGGGTCGAGATTGCCTCCTCGGCGCCGATTTCGGCGACAATCACGCGGCACCAAATCAGCGACCTCGAGCGGACCGCGCATTGGTGGGAACTGCCTCAGTCGCAGCTGACCCACGTCGTCCTGGACATCGCCCACCGCGGCGTCGGCACGGCCATGCTCGGCGCCGACACCCATCCCACGCACCGTCTCACCGGCGACACCTACACCTGGCAGTGGCGAATGAAGCTGACAGCCTCCTCGAAGCGAACGCGTTCATGACCGTGTTCCGGATGTTGCTGGTGAACGTGGCGACGGTCGTGCTCACCAGCATGGTGTTCGGTGCGCTCTCCGACCGGCTACGGCAGCGCAAGGTGTTCGTGTTCGTCTCGACCTTCGTACTTGCCCTGGCGCACGTGCTCGCCGCCTTCTCGCACGACATGGCCACTTAGCCTCTGCGACCAGCGGCCACGCGTGTCACCCTGCCGCGGAGGCGCTGACCGCTTGCCGTGTGAGCAACGGGCTCGTTGACCGCCTACGCCCGGTCAACAAACCCGTTGCAGTGTCCTCGTCAGACTTCGATTCGCACCTTGGCATCCGCGCCGTTGTGCCAGCCGCTGATGAACTTGGGGCTGCCCTTGGTCGCGCTATACCACGACCAGCGGTGGCTCCACGTGTCGTCGATGTCGACTTCGGCCGGTGGCGCACATCCCGTCGTGGTCCTTGTTGTCCCACAACCACATGGCCGTACTGACCTGCTTCACACCGTCCTGCTGTGGCTCGTGCAGGCCGCCGTCTGGGGACTGGCCACACTGGCTCTCACCGGCTACACCGGACTCATCCGCCGAACCGCCTAACCAGGCAGGGCCTCCCGTGCCAACTCGCGCACTCACCCTCCTGAGACCCTCAGCAGGCCCTCGGACAATCCCCTCTCCCTCCCTAGCACCAAGAGAGGAGCAACTCACCAGATCTGATCAAACGACAAGTCCATGGCCGCGTGAGCTTTCCACTACTCCGACACCGCCCCAACGCACGCTCATGCTTGATATGCGGGTGATCTTCGCGGGTTTCCCGGCGGGTCTGCGGGGCCTGCCGTCCGCGGAGACGGAAGGTTCCGCATGGCTGCTATCACTCCGTGTCTGATTCGGTCGGCAAACGCGCATGGGGAGCTGCTGGTGCGTCTGGGCGTGCCGGTGCTGGATGACTATCTACGGTTCGTGGCGGCCCGGGCCAGGCCGAACACGGTGCTGGCGACGGCCTATGACCTGGTGGTGTTCTTCCGGGTGGTGTGCCTGCCGCCGGCGGAGGTGACCAGCGCGGATGTGTTGCGGTTCATCACCGCGCAGCGCACCGGCTCGGACGGGCGCGGGCTGCGGGTGGTGGCCGACGGTGCGGGACTGTCGGCGCGGACGGTGCGCCGTCGCTTGTCCAGCGTGTCCGGGTTGTTCGCGTATCTGCTGGCGCGGGGTGATGTCGCGATCAATCCGGTACCGCGTGGGTTGTCCACGCGGCGGGAACGCCAGCGTCCACGACAGACAATGCCGCTGGTGCGCACACCGCGGACGCTGCCCCGGATCCTGGCACCAGGTGAGGTGGACAGGTTGCTGACGGCGCTGCGCACGCATCGGGACC
>CBIMJO010000320.1:0-8546 GCA_966244135.1 uncultured Actinocrispum sp.
ATGCGCGATGTGGAGCAGCGCCTGGCGTCACGCAATCCCTGCCGGGCGCAGACGCCTCGTTGAGCGTGTCGGGCGGCACGTCTTCGGTGACGACCGAGCCGGCACCCACGCTGGTGCCGCCATTGGCGAGGTGCAGCGGAAGAGTGATCTTGTCATCGAACCCGTAGTGGGTGTGCATGTCCCACAGGCCAGGGATGACGTATTTACCGCGCAGATCGAGCACGCATGCTGCGGCTCCGGCGGGTGGCGCGGACCGGCCGATCCACGCAATCCGGTCACCGATCAACACGATCGTCATCCCATGCCGTGTCGGCGCCCCTGTCCCGTCGATCACGGTGGCGTTGGTCAGCACTGTGACGTCGCCGGTCGCCGCCTCGGCGTTCAACGAGTTCAGAACCGCTGGGAGGGCGACCCCGGTCATGGCTAACCAGCGCAGAAAACTACGACGTTCCATTTCAACCCCCAAGCTGAAAGTGACCCACTGGCACCTTAGGGGGTTCGGATAGCGCGCGCGAGAGCCAGCAGCGAAGCTTGCACCCGTGACGGCATTTCCCTTTTACGCACAAGGCTTTCGCTCAACCAGAGCAGTTCGGCCAACAGGTATGCGACGTTCGGGCTGACGGTCGCCAGGTACGTCGCGGTGGCGGTTGCCCACATGCCGGTGAGCACCGCGATCTCGTGACCCTCCAATGCGAGCAAGTGCACCGAGTCGACGCCATGGGCCACCTGCCATGGCCCAGGCGGTGCGTTCCGCGCCAGGTCTCGCATCTCGTCCGCCGCCAGCCTGATCTCGCGCGCCGCCCGCCTAGCCTCGATCTCGAACACGCGTTCGATCCTGAGTGGTGGGTGCGGTGGCAAGCAAATCGCGTTAACCCTAATGGGGGACTAATGCCTGCTCAGGACTTGGGTGACGCGGCCACGGCTGAGCCCGGTCGCGGCCAGCGCGATGATCGCGAAGATGCCCGCGGCGTCCGCGGACGACTCGTCGAAGACCAGGCTGCCGGACCGGCCGACGATGAAGCTGGCGTACAGCAACCAGCACTGCGCGGCCGTCGCCAGGGCGCCGGCCACTGTGGTGATCGCGGAAACCCCGGCTACTGCCAGCGCGAGGGCGAACAGTCCGATGCTGTGGTGGTCCACGGCCCCGGCGATCGACGCCAGGACAGCCGCGACGATGCCCGCCGCGAACCCGGCCGCTGATCCGAGCGGACCGGGGATTCGGGGCCAACTGGTGGTGCTGCTGGTCATAGCAGTGCACCCTTCGTTGTCGAAGTCAACGCTCGATTCACCCACAGTGGGAGCGTGCTCGCGCTGCGCACTGGCGGCGTCCTGACGCGTTCGGCACGTTCCTTTACGTCGTCTTGACCCCATCAGGTGGAAAGGCCTGCTAGCGAAGTTCCCCGAACGTCTGATGTGTTGATCCGGCCGCCTGCCCCGAAATGACTGACTGAGCCAGCCCACGCCCCCAACCGACGGGACGGTCGCTCGATGCCACGCGCGTGGCTGACGAGTGGGAAGCGCCTGCAGAGCAGGCGATCTCGCCAAAGCTATCGGGAACGGTTGTCGTGCAAGTGATCCCATCTGCTGCGAGCATCGGCGGCTATACCGACGGAGGCCCGGCATAGGCTGCGACGGCAGGTTTGCGCCCAGTGCAGCGGTGCGCCAAGTTGCGAGGCCGCCACTCGGCTTGCAGCGCGCACGATTGTGCCTGCCCGGCAGAACTTCCCGGTCTCCAAGACGTGGCCCGCCCAAGCGCCGCGACTGGCTACCGAGTTCGGCAGGCTGGCGCCAAGAGGCGCGCGTTGCTACGACTGACCTGCAGGTTCGGCCGCGGTCGTCGGGATGCGCATCCGTTTCTGTGACTGGCCTGGCTGTTCGCCGGCCGGCGCCGGGAGACATCCGCGTTGCAACGACTGGCCAGCCTGTCCGGCGACCGGTGCCGGGGGCTCTCGCGTTGGAATGACTCACCTGCTGGTTCAGCGCCCAGCACCGACTCGGACACTGGCGCGACGGTGCTGACCTACCACGAGGTCGGCATCCTGGCGGGGCACACGCCACGCAAGGCCTGCCTCCACCAACCTGTTCGGCGATCTCGGCCAGCTGAGTGCGTCCGTGCGTCGCCGATCACCGCCAGGGCCAGCCTCGTCAATGGCCTGCCGACAGCTCCGTCTCGGTGCCTGCTGTCTTTCCCGGATGGCAGTTCCGGAAGCTCGGTGGCTGTGGCTCCCGCACAGCCTGCTGCTGGCGGCGACCCGGCTTGAGGTTCGGAGATGCAGCTCCCGAGCTGTTGTGCCTGGTCGTCAGGTGCCGATCATAAGTACCCGGTCGTGAGGTACCGGTCGTCACGTGTGGCAGTCGTCAGGTGCGCGGGCGTCCGGAGTCCGGGCAATCCGCAGACGGCAACTTGTTCGCGTGGCGGCGGTTCGGGCAGGGCTGCGAGAGCCGATGGTGGTCTCGCCTGTTTCTACGAGTCCAGCGCTGCGGCCTATTCAGTTGTGGGGTATCAAGGCATCGATCTCCAGGTGTGCGCCTCGTGTGTGTTCGGTGGTGAAGGTGTTGGCGCCGAGGCCGTTTTCGGCGACGGCGGTGATTCGGTCGATGTCACCTCGTTGGTTCTTGGGTAGCGGACGGCCTACCGATTCGCGGGCATGGGCTGCCGCGCCGAGTAATCGAGCAGCGTCCACATAGGAGCCGGCCAGCGCCTGCACACCCGCGAGTCCTTCCAGGGCAAGGGCCAGTGCCCGGGGGTCGCCGGTCGCGCGGGCGACTGTGAACCCGTCGAGCTGCAGCTGCCGGGCCGCCGCCAGGTCGCCACGTTGCTCGGCGATGAAGCCCAGCTCGGCCAGTATCAACGCACTGCCCGACTCGAAGCCGCCCTGCCGATGCCAGTCGAGCACATTGCGCAGGTGCTTCTCGGCGACGTCGAGCCTGCCCTGGCGTCGGGCACCGAGACCCAGACCGGTCTCGGCGTACATCTCGCCGGGTTTGAAGCCCTGCTCGGCACCCAGCCGCATCGCGCGCGAGTGGAACTCCCATGCCTGGTCATAGTCACCGGTGTGCATGCTCGTCCGGCCCAGCCAGGAAAGCTGGTACGACACCTCCGTCCACAGGCCGAGCTCCTCGGCCATCCGTAAACCGTTGCGGTGCAACTCGGCGGCCCGGGCGGAGTCGCCGGTGACCTGGGCGAGCATGCCCAGCGAGAAGGACGCCTGCAGTTGGCCCCACCGCTCGCCAAGAGAGTCGAACAGCGTTGCCGCCCGGGTGGCATCCCGTTCGGCGCCGGCGAAATCTCCCTGCGAGCTGAGCTGAGTCACCCGGTTGTCCAGCGCCGCAGCGATTCCCCATTCGTCGTTGAGCTCCTCAAAACCGGCGAGCGCCTGGTCGTTCAGCGCGACACTCGACCTGTCGCCCATGGTGGACATGACATAGGCGAGGAACCACAGCGCCCGTGCACGTTCCCGCGGGTCGGCAATGTCCTGTGCCGCCGCAAAGGCCTCCTCGTCCGCAGGCTCCCCACCCAGAACCGCGAGCCCGGCAAGCCACGCAACAGCCCTGGCATCCCCGGACAGGGACAACGCCCGTTGGATCGACCTACGTGCCTCCCCGATCCGACCGCGCAGGAACCAGTACCACGTCATGGCATTGACCAGCCGTAACGCGAGCGTCGCATCGCCCGTCAGCACAGACGTGTCCAGCGCCTTCCGGAGGTTGCCGCTCTCCACATCCAGCCGTTCCAGCCATTGACGCTGCTCGTTCGTCCGCAGGAGCGGATCCGCGTGCTCGGCGAGGGCTGTGTAGTACTCGGCATGACGCAGCAACAGGTCTGAGGCCTCGCCTGCTTCGTCCAGCCGCTCTGCACAGTACGTGGCAACGGATTCGAGCAACCGATACCGCGGACCCGGACTGACCAGTGAACGATCGACCAGGTTCGCCACTAGCTCAACGACGTCGCCATGTGCGACCTCGCCACCGGCGCACAACGCCTCCGCGGCATCGAGTGCGCAACCGTCCGGTACCGCCAGCCTGCGCAACACCGTCCTTTCCTTTTCCGACAACAGATTCCAGCTCCAGTCAATGGTCGCCCGCAATGTGCGCTGCCGCGCCGGAGCGTCACGGCTGCCGCTGGCCAGTAACCGGAACCGGTCGTCAAGCCGGGCCAGCAGTTCGCTCGCACCGAGCGCCCGTGCCCGCGTCGCCGCCAGTTCCAACGCCAAAGGGATCCCGTCCAACCGGCGACAGATCGCGGCGATGATGGGTGCATCCTCAGGCGAGAACACAAACCCGGCCGCCACCGCTCGATCAAGGAACAATCGCACAGCGCTGAACCCGAGGACATCGGTGACCGAGGGTGTCGGAATGTCCAGCGCGGGCACATTCCAGAGCACCTCGCCCGCCACATTGAGCGGTTCCCTGCTGGTCGCCAGGATCCGCAGGCCCGGCGCGGCTTGCAGCAACCCGGAAGCCAGCCGCGCGACCGCGCCGATCTCGCGCTCGCAGTTGTCCAGAACCAGTACGATCTCCTTGGCACGTAACGTCTCTGCCATTCTTTCGGCGAGGCTGCCGGACGCGCCGGGATCGTCCCGGATACCCAACGCGGCCGCTGTCAGCTCGTACACCCAGTCGCCGGACGGACTGCTGCGGTCGATGAACTCGACCAGCCAGGCGTTGCCCAGCCGCCGTGCGGTCTCGATCGCCAGCCGCGTCTTGCCCACCCCGCCCGGACCGGTGAGTGTGACCAGCCGCGTCTCGCCCATCAGGGACCGCACCGACTCGACCGCCGCATCCCGGCCCACCAACTCGGTCAGCGGCGACGGCAGGTTCGTCGTGGGCAGCGAGACGGCCAACGCCGGATCCTGCGTCAGGATGGCCTGATGCAGGTCGGCGAGCTCCGGCCCCGGCTCAAGTCCCAGGTCCTCGGCCAGTAAGGCGCGCAGCTGCCGGAAGCTCTCCAGCGCCTCACTCTGCCTGCCCGCCTGGTACAGGGCTCGCAACTGCAGGCCTCGCAATCGTTCCCGCAGTGGATGCTCGGCCACCAGCTCACCTAGCTCGCCCAGGATCTGTGCATGGTCGCCGAATGCAAGCCGCGTGGACGCCCACTCCTCCCACGCGGCCAGCCTTTCCTCGGCGAGGCGTTGCACAAAGGGCGCAGCGAAGACAGAGTCGGCGAACTCCGCCAGCACTGGCCCGCGCCACAACGCCAAGGCATCGGACAACATCTCCGCCCGCGTTCGTGGATCACGCGTTGAACCGGCCTGCGCCAACAGACTACGGAACCGCGTCACGTCCACGTCCGCTCTCAGCACATACCCAGGCGCCTGGAACGTCACCAGCGACCGGCCTCCGGGTTCGGCTGCCTCCAGCACTTTGCGCAGCTGCGAGATCTTGGTCTGCAACGTGTTCGCGGGGTTGCCCGGCGGACGGTCACCCCACAGGTCGTCGGCCAACCGATCGGCGGACACCGGCCGACCCTCGGCGACCAGCAGGGCGGCGAGCAGCATGCGGACCTTCACCTCGGGCACGCGCACCTCGCGCCCGTCGGCGGTCCACACGGCCAGCGGCCCCAGCACTCCGAATTTCACGTCTCCGACGGTATCCGGGACCACCGACAGTTTTGGTCGTGCGAGTACCCCCAGTGGATCGTGCGTGGACGTGTTCACCCTGGTCAGGTGCAAGAAAAGAAATTTTCGACGACCGTCCTCGGACTCGGTTCGATGGGGTCCGCCCTGGCCGCGTCCCTGGTGGCCAAAGGCCACCGGGTCACCGTCTGGAACCGGTCCTCAGCCAAGTCGGAAGCGTTGGCAGACAAGGGAGCCGCAGTGGCGAGCACTGCGGCACAAGCAGTTGCGGCGAACCGGCTGGTGGTCGTCTGCCTGCTGCATCACCAGTCCGTAGTGGACGTTCTCGGCAGCACCGAACTGTCCGGACGCATCGTCGTCAACCTGACCAACAGCACACCCGCGCAAGGACGTGCATTGGCGGAGTGGCTGGCGGAACGAGACGCGGACCTGCTGGAGGGCGGGATCATGGCGATCCCGCCGATGATCGGCAGCCCCAGTGCGTTCGTCCTGTACAGCGGTTCACGCAGTGCGTTCGACACCTACCGGCCGGTTCTGGACGCGTTCGGCGAAAGCCATTACATGGGAACGGATCCAGGGCTCGCCGCGTTGTATGACGTCTCGTTGCTGTGCGGGATGTACGGAATGTTCATGGGGATCGTCCAGGCGTTCGCCCTCATCACGAGCGAAGGCCTGTCCGCCAGTGCATTCGCGCCGATGCTCACCCGCTGGCTGACCGCCATGACGGGTGCGGTCGCCGGAACTGGTGAGGCTTTGGAGCGTGGTCAGGGCATGCCCAGTTCGTCGCCGGTCGAGATGCAAGCGGCCGCGTACTCGAACCTTCTCGATACCTCCACAGGCCAGGGTGTCAGCCCGGAACTGTTCGTCGCCCTGCAGGGGTTGCTCGACCAACAAGTCGCGGATGGGCGTGGCGCCGAAGGAATCGAGGGGCTCGTCGGGATTCTCCGGAAGGGGGAGCGGTGATCACAGTGATCGGCCTCGGTCCGATGGGCCAGGCGATGGTGCGGGCATTTGGAGGGGCTGGGCATCCGGTCACGGTCTGGAACCGGACCGCGAGCCGGGCGGAGGGCCTCGGTGCGGAGATCGCGATCAGCGTGGCGGATGCTTTGGCCGCCAACGACCTCATCGTGCTCAGCCTGACTGACTATCAGGCGATGTACGACATTCTCACTGGGCACGACCTGGCCGGGAAGGTGATCGTCAATCTCAGCTCAGACTCGACGAGCCGGACCCGGGAGGCGGCGAAGTGGCTGGGGGACAAGGATGCGCGGCTGATCGTCGGCGGCGTGATGGTCCCGGCGCCGCTCGTCGGCAGCGAGCAGGCGTATGTGTTCTACAGCGGGCCTCCGGACGTGTTCCACCAGTACGAAACGGTGCTCAAGGTGATCGGCCGGCCGGAATACCTTGGCGCGGAACACATCCTGGCGCAGCTGTACTACCAGGCGCAGCTCGGCATCTTCTTGACGTCGCTGGCTTCGTACCTGCACGCGACCGCGATGCTCCGCGCTGCGGGTGTTCCCGCGCACGCATTCACCGCATTGGCTGAGGACAACTTCAACTCCTTGTCCATGTACGTGGCTGATGCGGCCAAGCGGATCGACGCCCACGAGCACCCGGGTGACCTGGCCAGCGTCACCATGATGGGTGCGACGGCCGAGCACATCGTGGCCACGAGCCGGGAACTCGGCGTCGACCCACGACTACCCGATGCGGTGAAAGATCTCTACGATCGGGCGATCGCGGCGGGCCACGGCACTGCCAGCTGGACGGTCCTGACGGAGCTGCTCGAGGCTTGATCTGGAGCGCACTCCAGCTTCTAGGATGCGCCCATGCGATATCGCGTTCTGGGTGGCACCGGTATTCAGGTGAGCGTGCATTGTCTGGGCACGATGATGTTCGGCGCGGTCGGCAACCCCGACCATGACGACTGCGCCCGCATCATCCACGCCGCCCTCGAGCAGGGCATCAACTTCGTGGACACGGCCGACATGTACTCGGCCGGCGAGTCGGAAGTCATTGTCGGCAAGGCACTTCGCGGCCACCGGGACGACGTGGTCCTGGCGACCAAAGTGCACTTCCCGATGGGAGAGGGGCCCAACCGCGGCGGGAACTCGCGGCGGTGGATCGTCCGGGAGGTCGAGGAGAGCCTGAAACGGCTGCAGACCGACTGGATCGACCTGTACCAGATCCACCGCCCGGATCCCACGACGGACATCGAGGAGACCCTGTGGGTGCTGAGCGATCTGGTGCGCCAGGGGAAGATCCGCGCGTTCGGCTGCTCGACGTTCCCGGCGGAGGAGATCGCCGAGGCCCATCACGTGGCCGAACGCCGTGGCCTGATGCGGTTCCGGACCGAGCAGCCGCCGTATTCCCTGCTCGCCAGGGGGATCGAGACCTCGGTCCTGCCGGTCTGCCAGCGGTACGGCATGGGCGTGCTCACCTGGAGCCCGCTCGCGGCCGGTTTCCTGTCGGGCAAGTACCGCAAGGACCAGCCGATCGACATGTCGGCAGGGCGGCCGACGATCACGCCCGGCCGGTTCGATCCGAGCATTCCGGAGAACGTGACCAAACTCGAGGCCGTCGAGAAGCTCGTCGAGGTCGCCGAGGGGATCGGCTGCACGCTGCCGCAGCTGGCGGTGGCATTCACGCTGACACATCCCGCGGTGACGTCGGTGATCACTGGGCCGCGGACGATGGATCACCTGGACTCCTTGCTGAAAGGGGCTTCGCTCGTGCTCGATGACGCGACGCTCGACCGGATCGACGAGATCGTCCCGCCGGGTACCAACATGTACCGGGCGGACGGTGCGTGGAGCCCGCGGTCGCTGACCCCGGCGGCGTTGCGGCGCCCGGCGGGCGAGCGCTAGCCGGGCGGGCCGGAAAAGGCGGCCTGACCAGCGAACGAGCAAAACTGTCGGTGGTGCCCGCTAGCGTTGCGGTCATGTCATCGCCATGGGAAGTGTCCTTCGG
>CBIMJO010000321.1:0-8525 GCA_966244135.1 uncultured Actinocrispum sp.
CATGCCAGAAACCGTGAACGAGAATGATGGGATGCACACGAGCGACGATAGGAACCCGCACTGAGCCGAACCACGACCTGCTAGTACGTGGCTAACCGGGCGAGCCGTTCCCCGCTGGGCGTGCCGGGCACCGGTTTGAGGAGCAACAGCCGCTGCCGGGACAACGCGCTGGTCAGGATCAGGCAGTCGAGGTCCAGCCGGCCGACCCTGGCGTCCTGCACCGCCTTGGCCGAGCAGTGCAGCGCGGAGACGACGTGCTGGTCCCACATCCGCGCGAACTCCTCGCTCGCCGAACGCAGGTCCCGCACCAACGATGAGGCGGCGGCATCCTGGCCCCGGTGCGCGGCGGCGGCTCTCAGGTCCGCGACATAGGCGAGACCGGTCGCCTCGTGCTGACCGGCCGGCTCCAACGTGTCGCGCCACTGCGCGCAGGTGAACCAGTGCCAGACCAGGTTGCGGGCCCGTCCGGGACGGTCGGTGAACCGGCCGAACAACGTGACGTTCAGCCGGTTCTGCGCGACGACGTTGCCAAGGTCGTCGGTCATGAAGGCCGGAGTCGTGT
Organism: uncultured Actinocrispum sp.; assembly: GCA_966244135.1. Taxonomy (GTDB): domain Bacteria; phylum Actinomycetota; class Actinomycetes; order Mycobacteriales; family Pseudonocardiaceae; genus Kibdelosporangium. The sequence continues at coordinate 563 of CBIMJO010000321.1, forward strand.
CCTCGACTGCCTGAAGCACGTACTCGAGAGTGGGGTCGACGTACTCGTCGTGCACGGCCTGCACCGGCGGAGCCTGCCCGGCCAGCATGTACATGTGGGTTCGCTCGTCCTCGGTGAGCCGCAGGGCCTCGGACATCGCCGCGAGCACTGTCGCCGACGGCTGTGGACCACGGCCCTGTTCGAGGCGTTCGTAGTACGCGGTGGAGATGTTGGCCAGATCGGCCACCTCGTCGCGCCGCAGTCCCGGAGTGCGACGGCGCGAGGTCACCGGCAGCCGGAGAGTCACTGGTGACAGCTCTTCCCGCCGACGCCGGAGAAAGTCACCCAACAGCGAACGCTCGTACACGCCAGTCACCGTATCGAACCGTCGCCCCCGGGCAGCGGGCGCTCACAGGTGCCGCGCAACCGGTAAACTGGCGCCTGATGCAGGAAACCCGCCACGTGAGGTCCGAAGAGGCGACGCCGCACGGCGGTGGCTGGCTCCCGCACGGGTATCACCTGGAAAGCCACTCCCACCGCGACGGGCAGCTGGTGTATGCCGCTGCTGGGGCCTTCGCGACCACGACCGAGTACGGGACGTGGGTGGCCCCCGCCAACCGGGTCACCTGGACGCCGCCGGGTTTCCAGCACTCGCACCGCTTCTACGGCCGGACCGACGCCCGCATCGTTGCTGTCCCGGCCGTCGAGTGCGGTGATCTGGCCGCATATCCCTGTGTGTTCGCGGTGTCCCCGTTGCTGCGGGAGGGCATTCTGGCGCTGACCGGCCGCCCGGCGAGGTCCGCCGATGCCGGCCGGCGGCTGCGCGCGGTGGTGCTCGACGAACTCGGCGAGATGCCCGAGCTGTCGTTGCACCTGCCCGAGCCACGCGACGATCGGCTGCGCGCCGCCACCGATCTGCTGCACACCGATCCCGGCCAGAACACGACCCTGGCCGAGCTGGGGCGGGCCGTCGGGGCCAGCGAACGCACCCTCAGCCGCCTGTTCCAGTCCGACCTCGGCATGAGCTTTCACCGCTGGCGCACCATTCTGCGGATCCACCACGCCCTGATCCGGCTCACCGACGGCGATTCCGTCACCGGCACGGCGATCACCTGTGGATGGTCGAACCCGTCGACCTTCATCGAGGCGTTCACCGCCGTCGTCGGGCAGACCCCTGGGCGCTACCAGGCTGATCTGCGCGACCGCGGCGAGTAGGAGTTGGCGGGTTTTCGCTATCGGCCGTCCGGTTATCGGTGGCCAGCACTCATCGACAGGTTCCACAGTGGTGATCGACAGATCGACGATCATCTCCTCCGAGGAACACATGACTCAGGCACACGAGAACACCACCGTCGTCGTTGTGGGCGGCGGGGTCGCCGGGCTCGCGCTCGGCACCTTCCTGCTGCGCAGCGGAATCGGTTGCGTCATCTTGGAAAAGCACAGCCGCGAGTACGTCGAGCACCGGCAGCGGGCCGGGTCCCTCGACGCACGCGGCGTTCGGATGCTGCGCGAGTGGGGCGTGGGCGAGGCCGTCGAGGGAGCCGGCCACCATTCCACCGACGTGGCGATGCCGCTGATCATCGACGGCGAGAAGCGCGGATGGCGGATGAACGGCGACGAGGACGCCGAGGGTGTCTTCCTGCCGCAGCAGGTCCTCGTCCGAAACCTCATCAGGATGTTCCTGCGCGACGGTGGCGACCTCCGTTTCGAGGCCGAGGACATCTCGTTGGAGGACTTGGACACCGAGCGCCCACTGGTGCGCTACCGGGACAGTGCGGGTACGGCCAGGGTCATCGGCTGCGACTACGTCGCCGGCAGCGACGGCCACCAGGGCGTCAGCCGGGCGTCCATCCCGGACGGCGCCCTTACCTGCCACACCCACGAGTTCGGGTACGCCTGGCTGACCGTCATGACGGACGTGCCCGCCGATCCGCCTGCCACAATGGCGGTGCACTCCCGGGGTTTCGCCGCGCAGATCACCCGCGGGCCCAACGCGAGCCGCGTCTACCTGCAGTGCCCGGTCACCGACACCGTCGACGACTGGCCGGACGAGCGGATCTGGGGCGAACTGGGAACCCGGTTCGGCGCATCCGTGGAGCGAGGGCCGATCGCGGACAAGCAGGTCGTGCCGTTGCGCGGTGTGGTGTTCAGTCCCATGAGCCATGGCAGGCTGCACCTGCTCGGGGACGCGGCGCACCTGATCTCCCCGATGAGCGCGGAGGGCATGAGCCTCGCGCTGCACGACGCCGAGGTGCTCGCCCGCGCGGTCGTCCACCAGGTCGAGAAGGACGATCCGAGCCTGCTGGAGAGCTACTCGGACACCTGCCTGACCCACACCTGGGAGCGCCAGGCCTCGGCGGTCTGGATGACCGACACGATGCACGACTCCGGTGACGCCTCCTACCGCGGGGAGTTCCGCAAGCACGTTGCCCGGGCGAACCTCGAGAACCTCGTCGAACCGTAGATAGGGTCAGGGGCCGAACAGGGGCATCACCCAGTAGTTGGCGTTGTTCCAGGTGTCGGTTGGGAATCCGCCGTTGGGGCCGTAGTGGTAGACGCCTCCGGCGGGTGGCACGGTGAAGGGGGCGGTGATCACCGCGCCGGTGTAGTACTCCTCGGTCTGCGCGTATCCCCCTGAAGGCGTGTAGTAGGACACGACGTAGTCCGTTCCCGCGCTGGCGGGGACGGGTGTGCTGAGTTCGATACGTTGGACGTAGACCTCGGATCCTGCGGCCTGCTCGCCGAGCAGTGTTCCGTCCGGTCCCCAGACTCGCAGCGTGACCGGACCGTGGTAGGAACCGCGGTAGATGATCGCCCCGGTGAGGTGACCGCTCTGGTCGAGCCGGGTGCGGACGCCCACTTCCACCGCCTGGTCGTCAACCTCGTTGATCCGCGGTTTGCCGGGCAGCGACGGCAGGCGGAGTCTGTCGCCGGACAGTGGTGTCACCGTGCCCGGCTCGCCGACGTGCAGGACCACTGGGCCGTTGACGACACCCAAGGTGGTGCTGGTCGATGCGCGCGAGTAGAGGTTGACCGTTCCGGGTTCGGTGGGGGTGAACAGGTAGGACCACGTCTCGTTCGCGTAGTCGGCCTGCTGCCAGGTCTCCCCCTCGTCGGTGGAGACCTCCACCGAGACCACGCCGCCCGCCTCACCGTTCACGGCGACACCGGCGAGCAGCACGGGAGTTCCGGTGTCAACGCTCGCACCGGGGGTGGGTGAGGTGAAGTTGGCGACGGGATAGTCGGCGTGGGCCACACCTGCGGGCACCACCAGCACTGTGATCACTGCCAGCAGAACTGAAAACAGTCGGGACATACCCGTGCAGCGGCGGATCCGGCCCGTGCGTTACGGCCATTGCGTTCGGCCGAAACGCATTGAGCCGAATGCGAGTCCGTGTCGGTCAGAGGTCGAGGACCAGTCGCGGCGAGTGTGACCGGGAGACACAGATCATCATCGTGTCGCCGGCCGCTTGTTCGGCGTCCGTGAGGATCGAGTCGCGGTGATCAGGCTTCCCGGACAACACCGTGGTCTCGCAGGTGCCGCAAGTGCCTTCCCTGCACGAGTACAGCACGGACCGGCCGGAGTCGTCGAGAACGTCCACAATGGAACGATCCGGCGGTACCGTCAGCACCGTGCCCGTTTGCGCCAGTTCGACTTCGAAGCGCGTACTGACAGCCGTGCTGGCCCTGGGAGCGAACCGTTCCAGGTGCAGCGCGCCTGGCGGGCAATGGTTTTCCACAGCTGTCAACAGTGGTTCGGGACCACAGCAGTAGATCGCGGTGTCCGGGGCAGGCCGCGCGAGCACAGTGGGCAGATCGAGCAGTCCGCGCTCATCTTGGGGATGGATCTCGACGTGTGTGAGCGCCTCGAGTTCTTCGCGGAACGCCATCGCCGAGCGGGTCCGTCCACCGTAGACCAGCCGCCATCGCCGGCCGCGGGCCGCGACCTGGGCGATCATCGGCAGGATGGGGGTGATGCCGATACCGCCCGCGATGAACAGGTACTGTTCGGCCTCGACGAGCCTGAAGTTGTTGCGGGGACCCCGGACGCGGACCAGCTGCCCCTCGGTGAGGTTGTCATGGACGTGCGCTGAACCGCCGCGACCGTCGGCGTTCCGTAGCACGGCCAACCGGAATGTCTTGGTATCGTGCGGGTCTCCGCACAGCGAGTACTGGCGGGTGAGCTCATCGGTGAGGATCAGGTCGATGTGCGCGCCCGGATCCCAGCTGGGTAAGGCCTCTCCATTGGGGCACCGGAGGGTCAGCCCGACGACGCCGTCGGCGAGGAACTCCTTGCGATCCACCAGAAGGGAGAACTCCTGCGTCGCGCTCATGATGCGGTGCGCTCGGTGTCGTGCCCGTCGGGATGCGCGAGCAGCCATTCCCAGAGCGCCACCGGTTCGTCGAACTCCCGCTGGGCCGCGCAGTGACAGACCGCCCGCAACCGGTCGGTGCCAAGGACCCAGTGGATGCGGTAGACGCGCTCACCGGCCAGGACCGGCTTGTTCATGACGCCGCCATGCGTTGCAGCATCCGCCGGGCGGCCAGCCCGCCGGTGTCGATGTTGATCGACAGTTCCTGGTAGCCGGCCGGCTCGGTCGCGATGACGCGTTCGAGGACGTCGAGCGCCTCGACGTCCTGCAGGACCACGGTCCGGTTGTTCTCCGCGAGGAACGCCGACACCTCTTCGTCGTCCAGCGCGAAATCGCGCGCCACCGCCCAGAAGTCGTGGGTGGTGTGCTCGGTCTCCGGGGTGATCGCGTAGACGACCTCGACGTGGAAGGCGTCCGGATCGCTGCCGTCCGGCCGGGGAACGCAGCCGGCCGGCGCGATGCGGCTGTGCAACTTGTACAGGCACGGCGGGGTGTACTCGATGTCCTGCCAGCGGGCGATCCGGCCCTGCAGACCGGTCGATTTCGCGTAGAACGGCGGGCATTCGGCGTTGTCCATGTGCCGGGAGACGTAGACGATGCCCGCGTCCTCGTCGACCTCGGTGGTGATCGGCGTCGCGGCGACCTCCGGGGTGCCGATGTAGCCACCGTGCAGGTAGGTCTCGTGGGACAGGTCGAGCAGGTTGTCCACGAGCAGGGAATACCTCGCCCGTAACGGTTCCATCCCGGCGACGGTGGTGTAGCCCGGGGAGTCCAAATAGGACGCACGCGGGATGCTGGCGGGGTCGGCCTTCGCCGGATCGCCGATGAAGACCCACACGAACGAGTCCTGCTCCACCACGGGGTACGGCGTCAGCCGTGCCGTGCGCGGGATCCGGGTCTGCCCCGGCACGGACACGCACTTCCCGTCCACGCCGTAGGTGAACCCGTGGTACCCGCAGACCACCTGGTCGTCCACCAGCCGGGAGGGTGGTTGCGAGAGCGGGAAGCGCCGGTGCACGCACCGGTCCGGCATGGCGGCGACCGATCCGTCCCGGGTGCGCCAGAACAGGACCGGCTCGCCGCAGATCGTCCGGGCGAACAGGTCACCGCCGATCTCACGGCTGTAAGCGGCGACATACCAATGGTTTCTCGGAATCGCGGTCGTCATGGCGGGTGTCCCTCGGGCGGCGGTCAGGGTGCTGCCAGCGTGACCGGGCACACCCCTCGAACCGAACAGGGGTTTCCATAAAATGGAAGACTTCTGTATGGATCAGCTCAGCGCACGGGAGATCGCCCGAGCACTGGTCCGCACGGGCGCTGCGAGGGCCTCGGGTTTGGCGCTGCCGTGGCGGACTACCAGCGACACCGCGGCGATAACGTGCCCCTGGTGGTCGTGAATGGGCGCCGCCACCGACAACGCGTCCATCGTGACCTGCCGGTCGCTGACCGAGAAACCCCTCGCCCGGACGTCGGCGAGCATGCGGCGCAGTCGCGCCGGGTCGGTGACCGTGCGCGGCGTGTACCGCTCGATCGGGCCGGCCAGTACCTCGTCCTGGACCGCGACCGGGGCGTGGGCCAGCAGCACCAGGCCCACCCCGGTCGCGGTGAGCGCGAACCGGCCGCCGACCCGGGTCAGCACCGGTACCGCCGTGGACCCGGCGATGCGCTCGATGAAGACGACCTCGCTCCCCTCCCGGACGGCCAGCTGCACGTTCTCCCGCGTGATCTGCGACAGGTCCTCCAGGAACGGCAGCGCCCGTTCCCGCAGTCCCTGGCCGCGGGGAGCCAGCGCGCCGAGTTCCCACAGCCGCAACCCGATCCGGTAGGACCCCGCCTCGTCCCGCTCGACCGCTCCCCACTCGGCGAGTTCGTGGACCAACCGGTGCACAGTGGACAACGGCATCGCGGCCCGGCGGGCGATCTCGCTCAGGCTCAGCACCGGCCGCTGTGGACTGAACGCGTCCAGCACCTGGAAGGCGCGGCCGATGACCGGCCCAGTGGGCCCCACCGGCCTGCCTCTGCGCTCCGTGCTCACAGACGGATCGTAAGTGCTTACCCGATCAGGTACTGGATGATGCGGGCCGCGGTTTCCGGGTCGTTGATGTACGCGGTGTGGCCCGGTCCGGTCCACTTCAGCAGCTTCGCTCCGTCGATCTGCGCGGCCAGCAGCGGTCCCCACGCGGCCGGGGTCGCCGGGTCGAGCGCTCCGGCCACCACCAGGGTGCGCGGGACGCCATGCACGGGGACACTCCCCCACGGGTTGGCGGGCTTGATCGGCCAGCCGAGACAGCCCGCCTGCACATCCCACCCCTCGACGTACCCCTTCGTGGTCGGGGCGAGCCTGCGCACCTCGGCCAGGCGGTCGGCGAACTCCGGATACGTGATCTCACCCGTGGGCATGTCGTGACAGGCGATCACCCGGTAGGCCGGATCGGTCGGGGCCACCGCCGCGAACGCCGCCGCGTTGGTGGCCGCGTCGGCGATGTCCTTCGCCAGGCCCGGCCAGTCCCTGCGGAACAACAACTTCTCGTAGGTGCCGAACCCGATCTGCTCCGCGCTCGCACCGGCCGGGAACCCGGCCGCCGCGAGTGGGGCTCGAGCGAGCAATGCCCGGTAGCCGGCCTTGACGTCGCGGCCGTGCAATGCGCAGGTCGGGTCGGACTGACACCAGTCGGCGAACGCGCCGAACACCTTTTCCGTGGCGGCAGCCTCATCGGCGGCCAGCCGGCGAGATCCGATGGTGTGGTCCGCGGGCCCGTCCAGCACCGCGGTCCGCACCTGCAGTGGGTACAGGTGCGCATAGGTGGATGCCAGCAGCGTGCCGTAGGACAGGCCCAGCCAGCTCACCTGCTGCTCACCAAGCGCATTGCGCACCGCGTCGAAGTCCCTGGCGGCGCTCACCGTGTCGACGTGGTCGATCAACGGTCCCGTGGCACGGCGGCAACCCTCTGCCACTTCACGGTTGTACGCGGCCAACCGGTCGAACTGCGTTCGCGTACTTGGATAGCGCGTCCCTGCCGCGTCCACTGTCGGCTTTTCGCAGGTGATGGCGGGTTTGCTGTCACCCACCCCACGGGGATCCACGCCGACGATGTCGAACCTTTCGCGCAGTTCCGCCGGGAACGTCTGGTCGGCGTTGTCGCGGACGAACGGCCGCGCGGCGTTGCCCGGGCCGCCGGGGTTGAAGAACAGCACACCGATCCGCTTTGCCGGATCCGTGGCTCTGAGCCGGCTCACCGCGACGGTGATCCGGTCCCCGCCGGGCCTTGACCAGTCCAAGGGCACCGACAAGTCCGCGCACTCCGCGCCGCCGCACTTCTGCCAGTTCAGCGCGGGGCCGGAGGCGTCGGCCGCCGGGGTCGCGAGGCCGGTCACCATGGACATGACAACGGCTGGTATCAACCACATGATCCACTCCCTGGTGGTATGCGCACCGGGACAAATGTCAGCCCGCCGGATCCCGATCACCGGGAACCGGTGGCGACCTCGAACGTAGCCACCAACAACTCATGAATTGGCCAGTCCTGTCATCTTCCGAGACAAGTCGGCCGCGGCGGGCGGTTCCGTCCTCAGTGGACGATGACACGGAACGGCCCGGGTGCCGGTTGGCA
>CBIMJO010000322.1:0-8519 GCA_966244135.1 uncultured Actinocrispum sp.
GTCCTCCTGACCTGGAACAAGCGGAAATGAGGGCGCGCTGAGCGCACACGGGATCGCCTGGTCGGAGGGTTACTGACAGAGGCTCGAGTCGACGCGGCAGTAGTCCACCGCGCGGCGCCTGGTCAGCAACGTATACACGAGCCGAGACTACCTCGATCCCACCCTTCGGAGCAGGCCTGTCCACCTACTGAGACAACCCCCGCCTGACCTCCCGATGCCCGGATTCCCGGCAATTCCGCAGGTCAGCGGGTGGACCGGTGCGGACCGGTCCACCCACGCTCCGAGGCGAGACCCGGTCAGATCCGACGGCGTCGCAGGTGCAGCAGAAGCAGCAGGCCGACGGCCAGGACGACGACACCGCCGGTGACCAGCCAGCCCAGGGACGCGCCGGTCTTGGCGAGCGCCTGGGGCGGCAGCAGGGCGATGTCCGCGGTCAGTAGCTCACGGGCGGTGCTGGCGCCGACAGTGAGCGGTTTCGTGCAGCCCGACTTGGCGTCCGCACCTGTGCCGATCGAGTAGCCCTTCACGTCATGCGGGACGCACACCTGGTAGGTCCCGTCGGCGAGATCGTCGAACAGGTACTGCCCGGTCCGGTCGGTGGTGGTCCGGGCCAGCTCCTGGCCCGACTGGCCGCGCAGGAACACCGGGACGCCGGGTGCGCCGGACTCGCCGTCAGGGCGGGCGTCGCGGTTGGCGTCGATCCACACGAGGTCGCCGATCCGGTTGCGCGGGTCGACCAGGCCCGCGTCCACGCCCAGGTCCTCGTACTTGCCCGCATACAACCGCGTCGGCTGGCTGCACCACGACGACTGGTCGACGACGCCCTTGGTGAGCTGGTACTCCGCGTATTGCGCAGGCAAGGTCTTGCGGTCGAAGCAGACCACGAACAGCCCGTCGGGCAGGTTCTCGAACATGTACGTGCCGTCGTCCGCGGTCTTGGTCGTCTGACCCGTGTTCAGGGTCACCGTCACGCCGCCGACGCCGGGCTCACCGGGGTCCTGCTGGCCGTTGCGGTTGGTGTCGGCCCAGACGAAGTTGCCCAGCGCGTTCGGTGCGCGGATGCCCATGTCGACGTCGAGGTTGGTGCGCTTGCCAGGACCCAGGGTCACGGTGTCGGCGCAGCCGTCGTCGGACACGGTCGGCAGGTAGTTCGGGTACTGCGGGATCTTCAGGTCGAAGCACACCCGGTAGGACCCGTCCGGCACCGCGTCGAACGAGTACCGCCCATCGGCCCCGGTGACCGTCTTCAAGGTCCCAGCGGTGACCGACACCCCGGGGATGCCGGGCTCGTCGGCGTCCGGGCGGCCGTTGCGGTTGCGGTCCAGCCACACCAGGTCGCCGAGTTTGTTCGGCGGCGCGACGAGAGTGGTGTCGATCGCGAGGTTCTCCCGTTGCCCCGGGCCGAGGGTGACCGGCGCCGAGCACCCGGCGACCTGGTAGTCCAGCGGCGGCGTGAAGCACACCTGGTACGTGCCATCGGCCAGGCCCTCGATCAGGAAACGGCCGTCTGGCCCGGTCATGGTCTGCATCGGACCGGCGATGACGGTCACCCCGCCAAGACCGGCCTTGCCCAGTGACACCAGGCCGCCGACCCGGTTGACCGGCGCGGTCATCCCGGCGTCGACCGCGGTCACGGAAGCCCCGCCGTTCAACGAGATCGCGGGCGCACAACCGGAACCCGGGTCGGCATCGGAGTCGAGCGCGTCATCCCCGCCATGCGGCCGGACGAACTGGAGGTCGTCCTTACGGCCGAAGCAGACCGTGTACGAGCCGTCGCCCAGGTTCTGGAACGAGTAGTGCCCATCGGCCCCGGTCACGGTCTTCAACGACGCCGCGGTGACCGGGATCCCGGCGATCCCGGGCTCGCCGGAGTCCTGCAGGCCGTTGCGGTTCAGGTCGTTCCAGACGAAGTCGCCAAGACTGTTCGGTGGTGCCAGTAGTCCAATGTCGACAGTGAGCACCTCCCGCTGCCCAGGCCCGACCGCCACCGGGGGAGCGCATCCGGCGGAGTCCAGAGATGCCACGGAGTACTTGGCGGGCAACGTCTTCAGGTCGAAACACACCTGGTACGACCCGTCCGGCATGCCCTCGAACAGGTACTTGCCGTCCGGCCCGGTCATGGTCTTCAGCGAACCCGCGCTGACCGCGACCCCGGGCACGCCCGGCTCGCCCGGGTCCTGAACGCTGTTGCGGTTGGTGTCACTCCAGACCGTGTCGCCGACCCGGGTCACCGGAGGCGCCAGACCGGCGTCAACGCTCAGCACCGTCCGGCTCCCCGGTCCGAGAACCACTTCGGGGGCACAGCCGGTCGAAGGATCAGCGTCGGAGTCCAGGGCATCGTCACCGGCATTCGGCCGGGCCACCTGGAACTCCTTCGGCACGGCAAAGCACACCGTGTACTTGCCATCCGGAATCCCATCGAACGTGTAGTGCCCATCGGACCCGGTCAGCGTCTTCAACGATCCTGCGGTGACCGCGACCCCCGAGACGCCGTTCTCACCGGAGTCCTGGAGACCGTTGCGGTTCGTGTCGTTCCACACGAAGTCGCCGAGCTTGTTCGGCGGGGCGACGAAACCCGCGTCGATCGACCGCACGGACCGGTTGCCCGGTCCCAAAGTCACCTCAGGCGCGCAGCCGGTGACCGGGTCGGCGTCCGAGTCCTTGGTGTCTTCGCCGGTCCTCGGCGTGGCGAAGCCGAAATCCGAGTACCGCCCGAAGCACACCGTGTACTTGCCGTCCGGCATCCCCTCGAACGCGTACCGACCGTCGCGGCCGGTGGTGGCCTTCAGCGAACCAGCCGTCACCGGCACGCCTTCGATGCCGTGCTCGCCGGGATCCTGCAGGCCGTTGCGGTTGGTGTCACTCCAGACGAAGTCGCCGAGCCTGTTCACTGGCGACACCAGACCGGCGTCCACGTTCAGGTTCTCCGCCGCGGAAGCGGAAAGCGTCACCGGCGGCGCACATCCGGTCTCCGGATCGATGTCCGAGTCGCGTGCCTCATCGCCGGAACCCTGTTTGGTGGCCTGGAAATCCAGGAACGCGGCGGGCAACGTCTTGAGATCGAAGCAGACCGTGTAGGTCCCGTCCGCCAGCTTGTCGAACAGGTACTTGCCGTCCAGCCCGGTCACCGCGGTCAACGAACCCACGGTCACGGTCACGCCAGGTACCGGCGGCTCGTCGGGATCCTGGACGCCATTGCGGTTGAGGTCGCTCCACACCAGGTCACCGAGGCTGTTCGGCGGCCGTAGACCCAGGTCCAGGGTGAGGTCCTCGTGCTTGGCGCCGCCCATGGTCACCTGCGGCACGCAGCCGGTCTTCGGGTCGGCGTCCGAGTCCGCGGTGTCCGAACCGACGTTCGGCGGCGAGACCAGGTACCCGGACGGCAGCGAGGCCAGGTCGAAGCAGACCTGGTAGGCGCCGTCGGGCAACTTGTCGAACGAGTACCGCCCATCGGCCCCGGTCACCGTCTTCTGGTTGCCCAGCACGACGTTCACGCCAGGCACGCCCGCCTCACCGGCGTCCTGAACGCCGTTGCGGTTGGCGTCCGCCCAGACCAGGTCGCCCAGAGTGCTTGTGGGAGCGACAAGTCCGGCGTCGACGTTGTTCTCGACGGTCCCGGCTGCGTTCAGCGTGACCGAAGCCAGGCCGGTGCCGGGGTCCACATTGGAGTCCGCGTTCCGGTTCGGTCCGGCGCCGTGTACGGTCCACTTCAACGAGGATCCCGGCGGAGAGCCAGGCATCGCGGAGGTGTTCGTCGAGGAGTGGTCGAACTTCAAGTTGTAGCAGGTGTTGGGCTTCAGACCGTCGGTCGTGCTGAACGCATACTCCCCCTTGGCGTTGGTGGTCTTGGCGGGCAAGGCCGCCCCACCCGCGCACGGAGTCGCGGTGACCTTCACGCCGGGCAGGCCCGGTTCCGTGCCGTCCTGGACGCCGTCGGTGTCCTCGTCGAACCACACCCGGTTACCGATCTGCACGGGCGCCATGTCGCACAACGCCTCCAGGTCGCCCAGCCCGTTGACCCAGCCCTCCTGGGCCTCGGTCATCAGCTGGGCCACGTTGTTCTGCACGGCGCCGGAGATCCGGTCCAGCCAGCCCAGCCCGGACCCCTTGTCCGACAGCACGGTCGCGGGCATCCGGTCCGCCCCAGGCACCAACGCCAACCCGCCCAACGACAACGACGGGTTCGCCGGGCAGTCCCACCCGAACGAACCGTCGGCCTGACGGCAGGCGCGCACGAGATCCCCAGCGGTGACAGCGGAAGCGGCCTGGTCGCCGTACCGGTCGCGGAACGCCAGCATCAGATCGCCGTCGTTCTCAACACCGATGTCCGTCAACAGTGGCTGAGGGTAGGAAGGCTGATCCCGCAATGTGTCCAGCCAAGCGTGCCAATGATTGTCCAGTTGCTTCGTCAACACCGCGGCCCCGAAGGCGCCGTTCTTGAACGGCAACACAACGGCCTTGAGGTCCTGCCCGCCACACACCCCGCCGACATACACAGCCCCATCACGGCCGCCCAGCGCCGCGGGATGCCAGTCGTTGCCACACGGGGTCGGGATCGTATACGAGGCAACAGGAGCAGACGCCGTGGCCACGGTCGCGTCGAAGACGTACAAGGTCTTGTTCGCCATGTTCACGGCGTAGAGCGCGGTCCCGTCCTCGGAGACCTCGATGTCCCCGAGGCTCTCCTTCCCTGGCGCCGCACCGAAAGTCAGGTCGTTGTCGGAGTGCTGGGTGTTCCCCGCGCCGGGCACGGTGGCGAACAGCGAGGTCACCCCGGACTTGGTCACGTAGATCGCGCCGGAACCGCCAGGACCGTAGGGCGCCAGCCGTTTGGCGAAGGCCGCGGCGAACAACCGCTTGTCCTGCTTGCGATACGCGAGCCCGAACAACGCCCCGGTGTCGCCCTGCGTGGCGATTGTCGCTGCCTGCGTACCGCGGGCGGTGAACGGCACGGTCACGATCGACCGCGCGTCCGGCTGGGCGCCCGCCTTGGACGTGTTGCGCTGGCACGCGACCGCCAATGAGGGGTTCGCCTGGCAGTAGTCGGCCGGGTTCCACACGCCCATCGTGATGCTGGGGTTGGCGCCGGTCACGAACTCGGTCAGCGGCGAGAGCCCGTTCCCGCTGGGCGCGGGCCGCAGGAACGGCATGGAGTCGGGGAGGGTCGCCTCGACCCGGTAGCCACCGCCGGATACCGGGCCGAGGTCGATCTTGGTGACGCCGTCCGCGCCGGTCGTGCCCTTGGCGGTGGCCCCGCCAGGGTCGGTCACGACCACCGGGATGCCTGCGACGCCGACCTCAAGCGCGGGTTCGTAGGAGCCGTTGCCGTTCACGTCCCGCACCACGCGGACCGTGAGGGTGCCGTCCGCCGGGCCGGCGACCGCGGCCGGGGTGACCGGCGCGCCTGCCACGCCGAGCACACCTACAAGGGCCAACACCACTCTGCGCACAACAGCTCCCTTTCCCCGCACCTGTCCAGGGGAAAGTTAGGCTGTTGACATTGGTTTTCAGGACGTCCGCGTGAGCGTCCACTACGGACCGTGCCGAACGCGCCCGACGGCGAGGGCGCCAAAGTGGTCTCAGGACACCGAGGGAGACCGGAAGTCACGATCGGCGCCGGGACGCACCCGGGATGGGGTAACCCGCACGAGGGTAAACCGCCCGATCAGGGCAGGTGTGGACGCAAAGCCGCCAGCAGCGTGTCCCGCTTCGGGACACCGCCGACGCGCATGATCTCGACGCCCCGGGAGTCCACCGCGAGGGTCGTCGGCGTGGTCAGCACCCCGAGCGAGGCGGCCACCTGGGGATGGTCGGTGACGTCGTAGTCGACGTGCTGCAGGCCATCGGTCTTGCCCGCGAGATCGGACAGCAGGATCCGGGTGTGCCGGCAGGGCGCGCAGAAGGTGGTGGAGATCTGCAGCAGGGTCACCGCGCTCGCCGGGTCGACGAGCTCCCGCAGCTCAGCGGGCAGATCGGACCCCTTCGCGCCGCGGACCCGGCCCTGGCGGGCGCGCCAGGCCAGCCCGAAGGCGGTCGCCAGCGCGAGGGTCCCCACCAGGACCACGACAGCGGTCAGAGTCATCTCAACCGGACACCGAGTTCAGCTTCACGTCCTGCGCCTTGCCCTTCAGCGAGATCGAACCGGGCTCCACCAGCACCGCGGTCGGGGTGATCGCGACCGGCAGCTTGCCTGGGTCCAGGGTAGGCGAGAACTTGGACAGCAGCTGCTGCTGCAGGATCGGGGCCAGCGGGGTCGACCCGGCCGAGCCGCCGATCTCGACCCGCTTGGCGGCCAGCTCGATCTTGTTGTTGACCAGGTTGACCAGCGCGTACACGGCCAGGTCGATCTTGCGCCCGGCGATGTCCACGGTCGCGCCCAGCCGCACGCCGGTGGTGGTGCTCTCCGTCTCGGCCTCGGCCTTCAGGGCCTCCTGCTCGGCCTTCTCGTCCGCGTCGGTCCAGTCCTCGTCGGTCGTGGCCGTCGAGTTCACCCGCTGCTTGCTGGCCGGGGCGATGGTCACGTTGGTGATGTCGCCGGTCTGCACCCGCTGGTTGTTGGCCTTCAGCGCCCGGTTGAAGTCCGCCTCCTTGACCCGGACCTGCGCCTCCATCTCCTTGACCACGATGGAGTCGGTCTTGCCGGCCAGCAGGTCGGACAGCGGCGCGGTGACGTCCCGCAGGTCGGCGTGGATCTCGACGTCCTTGAGGATGTCCTTGATCGGCACGCCCTTGGCGTCCACCGTGATGTGGCTGTAGTCACCACCGATGGCCTGCGTCAGGAACGGGAACCCGTTGATCGTCACCGCGGGGTCGTCGGCCAGGTTGAACGCGCTCTTGGCGCGTTTGGACACCTGGTACTCCGCGATCGCCGCGGCGCCGAAGTCCGCGCCCACCAGCAGCGCGAGCAGCACCACCAGGGTGATGACGAGCGGACGCGTCCGAGACCGCTTGGGCTTCCCAGCCCGCTGGGGTCGTGCCGTATTCGTCACTGTCGACATGCCACCGCCCGTGTAGAGGTTTCTTGCAAGGACGTCTGGATGCACGTCCGGTTGAGCCATGTGCCGACCCGGTCTACCAGATCGGGTGTCACGCCCGACTCGGCATGCCCCATTCCGGGCTCCAGCCACAGCTCGGCGCGCTCCCCAGCGGCGCGTTCGAGGGCCAGCCCATGCTCGGCCGGGAAGTAATGATCCCGCTCGCCGTGCACGAGCAGCAACGGGGCCCCGATCCGATGCACCACCTCGATCGGGCTGACCGGCAGCGTGGCCCACGGCTCGCCTAATCGCACCCCCAGGACAGGGGCCAGCCATCGGCCGTGCGGCGCCTCCACCAGCCAGTGCAGCCGCCGCATGGCCGGGGTCTGCCGGACGTACCAGCGCGAGGGCGAGCTCACCGAGACGACGGCGTCGACCGGATGCTGGGACGCGTACAGCAGGCTCACGGCGGCGCCCATCGAGAAGCCGACGACGGCGATCTTCCGGTAGCCCAGGTCACGAGCCAGGTGTACCCCGGCGGCGAGGTCATGTACCTCCACCGGCCCGACCGAGCTGCGGCCGCCGGACCGGCCGTGCCCGCGGAAGCTCAGCGCGACGATCCCCGCTTGCGCGGCCAACCGCGAGGCAATGCGCTGAAACGACACCTTCGAAACGCTGTTGCAGAATCCGTGCGCCAGAACAATGCCCAGCTCAGAAGGCGAATACGGAGCGCAGTGGAAGCCGTCCAGCACTACGCCATCCTGGGTGAGTTGGCCCACGTGTGTGAACCGCGTGTTACGGAAAGGCGATTTCTGAGCCACGCTAGCTATTCTCCTGGACAACCGCGTTGCAAACCCTCGAGAGGCGGTGGCCCGTGGCCCTTGACCTGCTGCTGCTGACGTCGGACCCCGAACCGGGTTCGGTGCTGCCCTCGCTGATGCTCCTTCCGCACGCCGTCCGGACCCAGGCGCCCGAGGTGACGGCGCTGCTCGAGGCCGGCTCACGGGACGCGGTGCTGGTGGACGCCCGGACCGACCTCGCCGGGGCGAAGAGCCTCTGCCGGCTGCTGGCCAGCGGCGGCGACTCCGGCCCGGTCATCGCCATCGTCAACGAGGGCGGCCTGGTCGCCGTGACCTCGGACTGGCGGATCGACGAGATCCTGCTGCCGACCGCGGGCCCGGCCGAGGTGGACACCCGGCTGCGGCTGCTGACCACCCGCGGCAACCCGGCGGCGACCGGCAACGACGGCGCCATCCGGCTCGGTGAGCTGGTCATCGACGAGGCCACCTACATGGCGCGGCTGCGCGGCCGCCCGCTCGACCTCACCTACAAGGAGTTCGAGCTGCTCAAGTATCTCGCCCAGCACGCCGGCCGGGTCTTCACCCGCGCGCAGCTGCTGCAGGAGGTCTGGGGCTACGACTTCTTCGGCGGCACCCGCACGGTCGACGTGCACGTCCGGCGGCTGCGGGCCAAGCTCGGCACCGAGCACGAGCAGATGATCGGCACCGTGCGCAACGTCGGCTACAAGTTCGTCCAGCCGCCCAA
>CBIMJO010000323.1:0-8510 GCA_966244135.1 uncultured Actinocrispum sp.
GACGGTGGGGACGAGCGGCGGCCTGGGGGGTGACCGCCGCTCGCCCCTGGGGTGCCGGCCCTGTGTGGACAGTGGGGAGGCCAGCACAGTCAGAGCGGAGTGTCAGTTCAGTGGGTGGGCGGCACCGACGTCGGCGGGCCGTTGCCCTTGTCCGGCTGGACATTTCCCTTGTCCTGGGGGTTGTCCGTCTTGTCGGGCTGGCCGTTGCCCTTGTCGGTCGGGGCGTTGCCGTTGCCGTTGCCCGGCTCGGACGGCTTCCCGGTGGGATGGCCGGGTTCCTGCTTCTTGCCCGCCAACAGATCCGTGCAGAAGGCAGGAACCTTCTCCGGTCCGCCCGCGGCCATGATCAGCGCGCTGAAGGCCGGGTTGGCCAAAGCCTTGCCATGCTCGGTCTTCTCGCCCGCCGTGAACGCGTTGCACAGCCCTTCGAGCGACGGGGACGGCGATCCGGACGGCGAGCCGGCGTGTGAGGACTTCTCCTCGTCGCCCTTTGAGGTCGCGTTGTCGTCGCGATGCTCGGCACCGTTGGCCTTCCCGGCCTGCGCTGCCTCGGATGCACTGGCCTCAGCGGATTTCCCGTGCTCCTCGCCGCCCCCACCCTGTCCGGGCAGGGCACCGGACACGGCAGCCACGGCAACACCACCGGCGGCGACGATCCCGACGGCGGCGGCCGCGATCTTCACCGTGAGCAGCTTGGCGAGTGTGGTCTTTAACATCGGCTCTCTCTCGCGTTGACGGTCACCAGCGAGACGAGCGGACCGGAACGCCGCGACAACCGCTTGTTCACCAGCGAACTCACTCTCCCGCGGCGGTGCTGACGCCACGGAGAGGAGCTCGCCCAGCGGAGTCGAGGCATGTTCCCAGCCCGGCGCACCCTGGAGCATCTGCTCGGCGGTGCGTCGGCCGATCCGGCCGGAACGGTACGCGCTCATCTCACATCCCTCAGCGCCGTGCTGTCCACAGGTGTCACACCCAGCCGTGTTCATGCTTGTCACCGCTGATTTTCCAGCAGCTCGGCGAGCTTGCGCACACCCCGGCTTGGTCACGAGGCAGCTTCGCGATCAACGCCAGCGCCCCATCGGTGCCATGTCCGCTCGCGACGGCCGTGCCCGTAGGGCAGCGGTTCACGTTCGCAGCGACCACTGGCTGCGGTCGAGCGCGGAGTCCCACCCTTGCGATGCGGGCAAGGTCATCGGAGACCTGGTATGCCGTATTCCCGCTTGTGACAAGGTCTACATAGCCAAGTCCAGTATATCTACGTCGATGATGTACATGTCATGATGCCTTGGTATTTGATGACATAGTCAATAGCGATTGACCTACGTCATCAGGGCAGTGTGGGAAGTGTTCCGAGGAGATGGGTCAACGCCCCCGAGGGGGTGCAAGCGGAGGCGTGGCAGGCCGCGGTCGACACCTTCCGCCGGTTCGAGGCGGCTGACCGGCTGGTGTTCAGCTGTCCGATGTGGAACCACGGTCTTCCCTACATCGTCAAGCAGCTCATCGACGTCATCTCAGAGCCGGGGCTGATGTTCGGGCTGAGCCCGACGACCGGTTACGAGCACCTGCTGGCTGGTCGCGGCAAGAAGGCCGTCACGATCTACAGCAGCGCGGTGTGGGCAAAGGGTGTCGACCCGAGGTTCGGCACTGGCGACTTCCAGTCGACCTATCTGGCCGACTGGCTGCACTGGACCGGGATCACCGACATCGAGGAGATCCGGTTCCAGCCAACCCGGGCCGGGGACGCCGAAGCGGCCTTCGCCGACGCACTCACTGCCGCACGCAAGGGCGCTGCCACGTTCTGATGCGCACAAGGCGGCCGGCTCCACTCCGGGGAGCCGGCCGCCTTCCACTTGGGATGGTCCGAGCTTGGCGCCCAGCTCGTGTCAGGACTGTGTCGCGGCCTTGCGGCGGGCGCGGGAGGCGCGGAGATTGACCTTGTTGCCGCAGCGCGCCGTGTTGTCCCAGGCACGGGTCAGGTTGGGGGAATGGTCGACGAACGGATAGCCGCATGGCTTGTGCGCGCAGGTTTTGAGCCTGTGCAGTCGACCGTTCGCCTGTGCCAGCAGCAGATCCATCACCAGCAGGCCGGCGATGCCGCGCCACCCGGTGGATACCGGCCGGAAGTCCAGCCCGCCGTCGGCACTCCATTGCAGGTCCACCGTGGTCGTGATCCGCGACGGGGACTCGACCGGCTCCGACCTGTTGGCCTCCAGTGAGTTGCGGAGGTCCTCGCGAAACGCACGCAGGGGCTCCAGGTCGTGCGCCTCCATGAACACGTCGGTCATCATGACGCCGGGCCGTTCGGCCCGGTCCGCCAGCGCCGAGGAGAGCCAGCGACGCGCCTGCCGGATATCGGCAAGCGCGTCGCGCTCCGGGTCCCCATCGTTCATGCGCAGAGAGGTTGCGAGGAAGCCCTTCAGGAAGGCGAGTTCCCGGTTGTCGGCCTCAGCACGGCGCTGACGCCCCCGCGGAGCCGCCTCATCCATGGTGCCCTCCTCGCCGACATAGTCAAACCCACTTTGGCTACCTTAGCGCCGGTTCAGCCGCGCCGCGCGGTACTGCGGCGGCCAGGCGATGTCCGCACCGAGTTCGGCGGCGACGCGCTGCGGCCACGGTGCGGACGTAGCTCAGCCGCGCACTGTTGGTGGTGCCGCGGTGATGCAGGATCGCTCCTTTCGGCACGCCGGTGGTGCCGGAGGTGTACTGGATCTGCGCGGCATCGCCCGGATCGACGTGTGGCAACTACTGCACCGGCGAGCCTGACGCGAGAAATCCTTGCCAGTTCTCGAAAAATACCACCTCACGCAGGCCGGGCAGGTGCCCCTGCACGCTTTCGAGCGATTCCGCCATCGGATTGGTGCGGTAGGACTCCAGCAGGAACAGGCCCGCCGAGCGCGACTGCCCAAGCACGTGCGCGAACTCAGCCGGACGTAGCGCGGGGTTCACGGTCACCAGGGTGACCCCGGCGAGCGCGGCCGCCATCTCCAGCACGATCCACTCGGGAATGTTGTTTGCCCACACGGCAATCCGCTCACCAGGCGCAAACCTGCCGAGCAAAGCCCACGCCGCCTGCTCCGCCTCACCGAGCAGATCCGCTTACGTCCAACGCCGCCGCGCATCGGGCTCGGCGACACCCTCGATCAGGGCGACCTCCGACGGGAACCGCTCGGTGGTCGCGCGAAGCAGATCGCCCACCGTTTCGTCGCGCACCAGCTCGATGTCGCGTGCTGCCCAGTAGGACTTGTCATGCATGGCGGTCACGTTACGCACGGAAGTGCGTTGGCCAGACGGGTTTTGCACTTCTGTTCATTTGTTGGCAACGTCATGCCATGTCGCGCGAGCACGGGAATTATTCCCGCCAGCAGATGCCAGCGCGGCAACCGCATCATTCGTTGTCGCAGTCATTTCCGGACGGGTGGCGTCCTACGCCACCTCCCCGATGTGCCGCTTGTCCTCTCGTGGCAAGAAGAAGCCTCAACAGAGCGGTTTCCCGGGGAGACGATCTAGGCTGCGGGGGTCCGGCTCATCTTCAGGGGGACCCAGGAGAAACGCCGTGGCCTTCTTTCTCTGTTTCTTTCTTTGTCGCACCCGGTGACCCGGGTTTCCGGAGGTTTCCACATGAGATACATCGCTGCGGCGTTCGCGGTGACGGCAGCACTGGGCACAAGCGTGCTCGCCGGCCCCGCTGTGTCCGCCGCTCCCAAGGGCGATGGCGTGTTCCGGCCGTACAGCGGCGACACGGGCATCGCACAGGAACTCAGGTCGCTGACCGGCCAGTATCCCGGCCTGGCCAAACTGGAGTCGATCGGGAAAACCGTTCAGGGCAAGGACATCTCCGTCGTCAAGGTGACCAGGAACGCCCAGGCCACGCCGGACGGCGCCCGGCCCGGTACGCTGTTCGTGGGCGCGCAGCACGCCCGCGAGTGGATCACCCCGGAGATGGTGCGCAGGCTGCTGCGCGAGTTCCTGACCGGCTACGGCCGGGATTCCAAGATCACGTCCATAGTGGACACCACCGAGCTGTGGTTCCTGCCGGTGGCCAACCCGGACGGCTACGACTACACCTTCTCCGGCCAGGCCGGCGCCCGGTTGTGGCGCAAGAACCTGCGGGACAACAACGGCGACGGCAGGATCGCGCCAGGCGACGGCGTCGACCTGAACCGCAACTTCGGCTACAAATGGGGCTGGGACAACGAGGGGTCCTCACCGGACCCGGCTTCTGACCTGTACCGCGGCCCTGGCCCGGACTCCGAGCCGGAGACCAAGGCGCTCAACGCGTTCGAGCAGCGCGTCCGGCCGAAGTTCGCCGTGAACTACCACTCCGCCGCGCAGGTCATGCTGTACGGCGTCGGCTGGCAGACCGCCACCCCGACCCCGGACGACACCCTGTTCAAGGCCCTCACCGGCGACCCGGCCCACCCGGCCGTTCCCGGCGTCCGGCCGCAGGTCACCTCGGACATCTCCACGTCCAACGGCGACTCGATGGCCAACGCGTCCAACGTCTACGGCGTGAAGATGGTCGCCGACGAGATGGCCGCCTGCCAGAGCGCCGCCAACGCCGACCCGGCAGACGAATGGACGGTCGCCGACTGCCCCAGCAGCTTCGAGTTCCCCGACAGCGAGAAGCTCATCCAGGCCGAGTACCTCAAGAACCTGCCGTTCGCACTGTCGGTGGCCCAGTCCGCACCCAACCCGGCCGACCCGGTGTCCTCGGTGAACATGCCGGCCCCGGCGCTCGTCGCCAAGTCGTTCCCGGTGTCCTATGCGGACAGCAAGGCCCAGACCGTCGCGGTGATCGCCCGCAAGAGCCTGGCGAACAAGCAGTTGCATTACCGCGTCGACCAGGGCCCGGAGCGGACCGCCGCGATCAGCCCGTGGAAGGGCGGCCAGGTCTACGGCGGCCATGACAACCTGTACTACGACGAGTTCCGTGGACAGGTGCCGGGCGCGAAGCCGGGGGCCAAAGTCGAGTACTGGTTCTCCGGCGGCGAGTACAGCAAGACCGTGACCAGCGCGCACACCACCTACACGGTGGCCGCCCCCGCTCACGGCGACGTGCTTGTGCTCGCGGACGGTGGCCAGGCGACGCCTTACGTTGAGTCGCTGGCGGCATCTGGTCACCCGAACGCAGCGGTCTGGGACGTCAGCGCTCAGGGAGCGCCTGATGCGCTGGGTGTGCTCAGCCACTTCAAGGCGCTCGTATGGGCTGTGGGCTCGAAGGCGCCGGCCGCCGCGACCACGCTCGCGGTCCGGGACTACATGAACGAGGGCGGCAAGGTCATCCAGAGCGGTGTCGCCGCGGCCACCAACGCGCCGCTGAACGCCACCCAGGTCAACATTGACGACTTCGGCCAGTACTGGCTGGGCGTCGAGGCGCCGGTCCAGCTCAACGGGGCGGCCGGGTTCACCGGCGCCGGTGCACTGAACCAGTCCTCGGTCCTGTTCCCACTGTCCCGCCCGGCTGTGACTGGGTATGCCTCGATCAGCGACAGCCTCCCGGCCACCCGGTTCCCGCAGTTCGCGAGTGCGTCCGCGGGGATCTACGACGGCATCCGCGGCCCGTTCGAACCGTTCGCGGGCAACGGCTTCGCGGCCATCACGCATCGGGACAGCGCCTACGATCGGTTCGTCCGGACCGCGGACCTTACCGGCGTGCAAGCCAGCCAGTCACCACAGTTGACGTTCGCGCTCTCCTTCGACACCGAACCCGGTTTCGACGACGCGATCATCGAAGCCCGCACCGTGGGTGGCGATGACGGCACCACACTGCCGATCCAGGGCATCACCACCAACGGCATCCCGGAGTCCTGCCCGAACCTGGTCGATCTGCACCCGGAGTTGGCACACTACTTGACCGTGTCAGGCGACACCTGCCTGCCTCAGGGCACGACAGGCACGTGGAACAAGGTCAACGGCAACAGCAACGGCTGGCGTCAGGCCACCCTGGACCTGTCTGCCTTTGCCGGCAAGAACGTCGAGATCTCAGTCACGTACGTGTCCGACCAGGGCGTCGGCGGCCACGGTGTGTTCGTCGACAACGCCAGCCTCATCATCGGCGGCAACACCGTCGACAACGCGGACTTCGAAAGCACCCTCACCCCGTGGCAGAGCACGACCTGGACGCAGTCCGGCACCGTCCTGAAGACCCACGCCGCGATCTCCACCCGGCGGTCGGTGGTCCTCGGCTTCCCGCTCGAGACCGCTACGACGGCCCAGCGGACATCTGTCCTCGATCGCGCCCTTGACCACCTCTCCTGATCGACTCCGGAGATGGGGAATCGCGGACGGCAAGCCAGTGGAACAGCCTATGTACCGGCTGGATAGCAGCGCGCCTGCTCCACATTCCACACGCCTGACGGAACTCGTCGGCACAGACGTCGGAGTCTGATCATCACCTGATGGAAGGCGGCCGGGGCACGACGCCCTGTCTGCCTTCCATTCGGATCGCGTACACGGCGACCTGGGGATCGCTGGCGCAGGCCGGAACGCAGACTTGATCCGGACTGCGCCTGCTGCGGCACGACCGCAAGAGACGAGGCCTTCCGCAACGGCAAACTCGGCGGCGTGCGCAAGCGGATCGAGCCGGGCACACCGGACGCGACGCGGAGCGGTCCGCCAATTTCGGGTGCGAGGCAACCTCCGGCGGCTGTTGTTGCGTACTAAGCGCCGACCGAGGAGGGAACGTTGGATCGTGATCGTGAGTTCGGGGAGTACGTGGACGCACGTTCTCTCGTCATGCGGCGCACCGCGTACCTGTTGTGCGGAGACTGGCATCGCGCCGAGGACATCGTGCAGATCGCGCTGACCAAGCTCTACCTGGTGTGGCCGCAGGTGCGGCGCGGCGACACGGTGGACGCCTACGTCAGGAAAGTGCTGGTGCGCTGCGCGATCGACGAAGGTCGGCGCGGCTTCTTCCGGCGGGAGAAGGCGGTTGCCGATGTGCCCGACGTGTCGGTGTCATCGGTCGCGCCAGATCTCGACGTGCGGCACGCGCTGGCCGCGTTGCCGTTGGGGCAACGCACGGTTGTGGTGCTGCGGTACTGGGAGGACCTCAGCGTCACGGAGGTCGCCCGCCTGCTCGACCGGACCGAAGGCACCGTGAAGAGCCAGGCGGCGAAGGGGCTCGCCGCGCTGCGCGACCTTCTCGGCATCCCGATGCTTGAGGAGCAGCGATGAACGACATCAAACAGGTATTGGCGACGGCGTTCCAGGCCGAGCCACCCCTGGGGATCGACCGGGCGCAGCTGATCAAGAACGGGCGGCGCCGGTTGCTGGGCCGACGGATATCGACAACCGGTGGGGCCGCGCTGGCGGTGGCCGCGATTGTCGTGAGCACGACCCTGTTCGCCGGCATCGGCAAGCCGGAGCAGCGTCAGCCCGGCGCGCCAGTCAGTACGCCACCACTACCCTGGACGACGTCGTCGTCGCCGTCATCACCGCTATCGACGGCCGTGGCGCAGCAGTTCACCAGGGCACTGGCCGACAGCCGGATCGTGCCCGCCGAACTCACGCTCAGGGCCATTCCCGGATCAGGTGCGGCGCTGCAGTTCCAGCCCGAGCGCACCAAGTACGAGGCCATGGCTGATCTGGTCGACAAGCAGGGCAACGAGGGCACGTTGTACGTGATGGTCGCCGACCGCACGGCGAACGACGGAAGGCCAACCTGTGCGCCGCCTAACACCTGTGTCCAGCGCGAGTTCGGCGGACGACAGGTGCAACTCACCACCGCACCTCTGGGTTCGGAGGGTGAAGTACTGCTGATAGCGCACACGAGGCTGCCCAACGGCGTGCAGATCTACGCAATGACCTCCAACGTGTCGGTCAAAGCCACGGAGCAGCACGGCAAGGCCGCGTCCCCGCCGACCAGCCCGAACCACCTGGTCACGCTCGACCAACTGGGCCAGATCGTCGGGCTGGCCGAATTGAAGCTCTGACCTGGCAGATGACGTGACCGCAGCGTTGGGAGATCAACCATCAAACAAAGGAGCCCGACCGTTGTGATCAGGACTCCATCGAGGGCACCGCCGACACTGCGCGCCTGGACCCGCACCGGGGCCAACCGCCGCGAGACATCCTGGCAGACCGCTGCAGCCGTACGTGCTCGGCTCGGCCACAACCGCGACACCGTCGGCGTCGGACTGCGCTCGATCTGCACAGTCCTCCAGGCCCCACAACGCGGTCTCCCGTCAACCCGACTGCGCAGTGGCGCACCGCGGTCGCACCACGCAGACACACCACCCGTGCAGTAGCCGATCGATGACGGGGCTGCTGGTCGATTTCCGAACACGTGCCGTCAGAAGGCCAGAGGGCACGCTAGGTTGACGCCATGGCCGATTCGGTGACGCCCGTGGGGGACATACCGCGCCAGCGTGCCGGGGCCACCGTTGTGATCGTCGCAGGTGCCGTGGTGACCGTGGTTGGTGCCGTGGCGTCGAACTACCTCGGGCTGCTCCTGGCAGGTGCGGTCGCGACGAGCGTGGGTGTGTCGTGGCGGCTGGAGCTTCGGCGCC
>CBIMJO010000324.1:0-8505 GCA_966244135.1 uncultured Actinocrispum sp.
CGGGCGGGTGGAGGCGGCCGAGGCGGCCCGAATCGCGTCCCGGGGCCGGGTGTCATCCGGTTGGGCGGCCTCGAAAATCTCGAGGGCGGTCTCCGCGCAGCTCGCCGCGAACGCCGTGACCTCACGCAGATCTTCCTTGCTCAGTGCGACCTCGTCCATGGCTCCATCTTGGACCACCCCTCCGCTCAGATCCGCCCGGCCGACAGAAGACGCAGTTCACGGCCGCGCTGCACGGCCGGTGGCGCCGAGCGCCACTCCCGCGCAGATCACGTTGGTGTGGTTGCTCGACCCGGCCCCGAACATCCTGCTGATCCCAGGTACCAGCGCGCTCACCTGGCCGAGAACTCGACGCCGCAGCGGTTCACCTCGAAGACGCGGCCCGAGCCGAACTCGCGCAGCAGTTCACAGCTCGTGGCCCGAGCGCAGCCAGCTGAGGTAGTCGGCAACCGCGCGTTCGGTGTCGTAAGCGGGCTCATAGCCGGTGTCCTGCCGCAGCCTGGTGATGTCGAGGTAGCTGGGAGGGGTGGCCTCGGTTGAAGGGAGGTCGACGCGGGCGTCCGGGATGACCGTCTTGATCGCGGCGATGACCTCGGCGTTGGATGTCGCCCGGCCGGAGGCGACGTTGTAGGTGCGGTGGTTGAGGCGGTCCGCGAGTTGGAGGGCGGCGATGGCGCGGCCGCAGTCCTTCACGTAGCAGAGGTCGATCGCGTCCTCGGCGAACCTGGGCTGGGCGAGCTGCGGGGTCGTGCCGCGGGCGGCGGCGTGGACCAGTTGCGGCGCGGCGAAGAACATGTCGTGGGCCCGGCCGCGCGGTCCCCAGATGGCGGCGATGCGGTAGTTGACGATGTCCAGGCCGGTGACGCCGGTCAGGTGGTCGGTCAGCAGCTCGCCGATCTTCTTGAACGTGGGGATGACGTGCAGCGACTGCATCGGCAACGGCGTGTCCTCGCTGAGCGCGCCCGTCGCCGCGACCCCGCCGTACACACCGATCGTGCTCGCCACACCCACCCTGGTCACGCCCCATTCCTGCGCGACCTGCAGGACGTTGAACAGGCTGCCGAGCGCCTCGCGGGAGGCCTCGACGGGCTGCTCGGCCGGCGCGGGCCAGGGCATCGAGAACGCGAGGTGCACGATGCCGGTGATCTCGTGCCGTTTCCCGATGTCGCGCAACGCCTCCAGGTCCTTGATGTCGGCCTGTTCGACCTCGGCGCCGCGCAGCTCGTCGGGTAACGGCGCCGAACGCCGCTGTACCAGCACGCAGGACTCGCCCGCGTCGAGCAGCGACCGCACGGTGTGCGAGCCGATGAAGCCAAGACCGCCGGTGACCAGGATCATGACCGTCCCCATCTTGTCGTCAAGCTGATTATCAGTCGTACTGACAATCAGTCTAGCGATAGGATTGGGGCGTGTCCACCGACCCTGAGTTGAGCAAGCGCCTCAGCTACCTGCTCAAGCACGCCCAGTTGCAGCTGACCGAGCTGGTCACGGCCGCTTTGAAGCCCTACGGGATCGAGGGCCGCGAACTGGGTGTGATGACGGTGCTGGCGGGCGCCGAACCCTCGTCCCAGCAGCAGGCGGCCCAACGCCTGGGCATCGACCGCACGACCATGGTCGCCCTCCTGGACACCCTCGAAGCCAAAGGCCTGGTTTCCCGGCACCCGCACGAGGAGGACCGCCGGCGCAACGTGGTCGAACTGACCGAAACCGGCCGGACCACGCTCACCGAGGCGTCAAAGGCGACCCAGGAGGCCGAAGCCCTGTTCCTCTCGCCGCTCCCCCCGGAGGCGGGTCAACAACTGAAGCAGGGGCTGCGCACGATCCTCAACGCCGACCGACGCTGAGCCTCTCCTTTGTGGACAATGCGAACACCTGGCCACAATGGACGCGAGATCAGCTCGTGAGGCAGCCGATCCAGGCGGAGGCGATGGCCACGACGCAGGCCAGCAGGAACAGGGGGAGGACCTCGGTCACCACGGTGAGGATCGCCAGCGCCACGGCCACCGCGGCCAGCAGTACGGACGCCCAGTGGATGCGGCGTGTGGGCGTCCGCCGGCCGGACAGGGACTGAGCGAGGGCCGGGTCGTCGGCCGCCAGAGCGTGCGCGATGAGCGTCAGCTGCTGCTGTTCGTGCGCGTTGAGCATGGCCAGACCTCCCGTGGTGCCCCAAGGGTTACCCGGAGGTAGCGGAGATCAAACCTAGGACATGAACCGCCGGACCGTGTCCGTGAACTGGGGAGAGGGCGGCATCGGGGTCTCGACGAGCCCGACGTCGTACCGTTTGCCCCATTCGGGCTCGAGCAGGCGCCCATCAAAACGTTCGTTGTTCGACCTACGGCCATCATGAATCGATCCATCGGCCCGGCCGTCGCAGTTCGTGCCAGGGTTAGTGACGATCCGTGCCACGCCGGTACAAGCCAGGGGTCGTCCCAACCACCACTCGGAAAGCACGGTGGAGCTGGGCAGTACCGTCAAAACCGCAGTCGCGCGCCACAGCAGCGAGCGTGAGTGCGGGAATGGACCGAAGCAACCGCCGGGCGCGGGTCAGCGAGGTGTTCGTGGGCGCCTCGCCGCTGGCCCATCCGACCGCGCAGTCCCACAGGCCGATACCGTGCGGCGGCACGTCCGACGCTGTGCTTGGATCCAGACTTGCCAGCCTGGTAAAGAAATCCGTCACCAGACCCGCCGGTCCGGACGAGGGCGACGCAACCGCCGTGGCCCTGGACATCTCCCGTCGAGCCGACAACCTTCGCGGAACCCGTACGACAAGCTGTGAGAATGTCCCGGCGAAGTCCAGTGAGTACGGTCGGCTGCTGTCCACAAAGGCCAATGTCCCGGGCGTCACCTCGGCGGCACGGCCGCTTTGCGTGAGCCGCCCGTTTCCGGACAACTGGATGTTCACCAGCACACTGTCCACAGTGTCCCGTGCGATCTGCCGCCACATCCGCCGTCGACCACACCGCCATACCCCATGGTCACCTCAGACGCCCCAGACCCCGCAAACCACCGGCAAGTACTCGCCGTGCGTCCACTCAGGCCGGAGCAAGATGGGCAAGCGCCTGGCGTGCCTGCTCTGCGATCGTCCTGCGGGCACCGTCGTTGCCAAGTTCGAGCACGTGACCAAACGCGAGGCGGTAAGCGGTGTCGAACGCCCGCAGATGACCCGAGACCCGATGGCTGCCCGCCGGGTTGGCGGCGCCTCGGGTGATCTCGCCGACGAGCGTCGCGCGGTTGAGCTCGCGAAGGTTGTTGGCCAGTTCCGCGCCAGCGGAGAACGTCCTACGTGCCGGGGCCCAGATTCGGTGGATGTCGATCAGCCCGACGTTCTGGAGGTCGGTCGTGAAAACTGCCGCGAAGGCAGCGTGATCACATGTCATATTCCATCTCGATGTGGCGCCAGCTGCGGATCAGCGGACCGGGGACCTGTTCGTCGGCACCGGCCACGATCCGCAGGCCGGGGAGGCGGCGGTAGAGGGTGGCGATGGCGGTGCCGACTTCGAGGCGGGCGAGGTTCATCCCGACGCAGAGGTGGATACCCGCGCCGAAGGTGAGGTGGGCGGTGGAGTTGGGGCGGTTGAGCTGGAACTCGTCGGGGGAGTCGAAGATGGTGGGGTCGTGGTTGGCGGCGCCCACGACGACGAGGACCTTGTTCATCTTGGCGATGTCGATGCTGTCCGCGGCGGCGTCGGCCAGGCATCGGCGCCACAGGCCGAGAACCGGTCCGTCGTAGCGCAAGCCTTCATCCACCAGTGCTTTGGTGTGTCCGTCTATATCGGACAGATAGGTCGCGCGTTGCTGGGGATGGTTCTCCAGGGCGACGATGATGTTGCCGATCGCCTGCTGGGTCGTGCTGATGCCCGCGGCTGCGAGCAGCTGGATCAGCGCGGCGATCTCGTTCTCGGCGAACCGGTCACCGTCCACTTCGGCCAGGCACAGCTGGGTGATCAGGTCATCGCTCACCATGCCGGACGCACGGCGGGCACGGACCAGGGTGGCCAGCCCGGCGATGATCGCGTCGAGTTCCGCGGAGAAGCCATGGCTTTCCCGTTCCTCCACGCTCAGTTCCATCAGCTTGGCCATGTGCGCGAACGACGGGCGGTCCTCCTCGGGGATCCCGAGCAGCTCGGCGACGTGCTCCTCGCTGACCCGCCGCGCGTAGTCGGCGATCAGGTCGAACCGGGGACCGGCCGCGAGGATGTCATCGACGAGGCGGTCGGCCAGTTTCTCGCTGAACGGCCGCATGTCGGCGACCCGGGACGCGGACAACGCCCGCACGAGCAGTTTGCGCTGGCGGGTGTGCCGAGGCGGGTCCGCGGCGCCGAGAACCTGTTTGTACTCGGGGAGCGGCGCGTCCAACGGCCACAAGTTGCTGTAGGTACTGCTGAACGCGCCGTGGTCGCGCAGCACCTCTTTCACGCCCGTGTACGAGGTGACCTGCATCGCGTCGACGTCGGTGTTGTGCATGACCGGGCAGCGGGCCCGGTCGGCGGCCAGATCCGACCACGGCGAGCGTGCCTTCGCGGAGTAGGGACGGAACTGAGTCATGCGGGTTCCTCCGTGTACGTGATGGCGAACCAGGGGCAGGACTCGGCGACCTGGTGCAGCAGATCCGGGCTGGCCTCGCGAGTCCGCGAAGTGGGCCACGATCGCTCCGAACGAAGCTCGAACAGATCGGGAGCGATGTCCACGCAGTGCCCGCTGCCACTGCACAAGGTGTGGTCGATATCAAGCATCACAAGGCCTCCCGGTCGTACTGCAGGCGAAGCCCGAGCCAGCTGCGCACCACCGGCCCGGGTGCCTGCTTGGCGCCGGGCAGGATCCGCAGGCCGGGCAGCCTTCGGTACAAAGTAGACAGTCCGACCTGGCATTCCAGCAGCGCCAGGTTCATGCCGATGCAGTGGTGGATGCCGTACCCGAAGGACAGGTGCGCGGGCAGCTTGGCCCAGTCCCGGTCGATCAGGAACTCTTCGGGACGGTCATAGGCAGCCGGGTCGTGGTTGGCCGCGGCGGTCACGGTGAAAACGCGTTCCCCTTCCTGCAAAGCATGCCCGCCCACACTCGTGGAACGCGCACAACGTCGCCACAGACCGAGAACAGGACCGTCGTACCGCAGTCCCTCGTGGATCAACGGAAGCGTGAGCCCGTCGATGT
Organism: uncultured Actinocrispum sp.; assembly: GCA_966244135.1. GTDB lineage: Bacteria > Actinomycetota > Actinomycetes > Mycobacteriales > Pseudonocardiaceae > Kibdelosporangium. The sequence goes on from CBIMJO010000324.1 coordinate 5,149, forward strand.
CGGCGAGGTACCGTTCCTTCTGCGCCGGATGGGACTCCAGCGCGTGCACGATGTTCACGATGGTCGCGGCGGTCGTGGTGTTCCCGGCCCGGATCATTGCCCGGATCAGCGCCGCGACCTCGAGCTCGGTCAGGCGATCGCCGTCCACCTCGGCGAAGCAGAGCCTGGTGATCAGGTCATCGCGGGTGTCGCTGCCGGCCCGGCGTTCGGCGACCGTGACGGCGAGCTGCTGCTGCCACTCGTCCATCTGCGCGATCAGCTCGCGGTTGTCGCGGTCGGCCGTGCTGCGCTCGAAAAGCCCGGACAGGTAGGAGAACCGCTCGCGCTCGGCCGCGGGGATGTCGAGCAGCTCGGCGACATGTCCTTCGGTGATCCGGCTCGCGAAGTCGGCATGGAGGCTGAAAGTGTCCCCGGCCGCGATGATGTCATCGATGATCTCGTTGACCAGCTTCTCGCTGAAGGGCCGCATGGTGGCGATCTTCGAGGCGGACATCGCCTTGACGAACAGCTTGCGCTGCCGGGTGTGCCGGGGCGCGTCGGCCGACGAGAACACCTGCTCGTCGATCGGCAGCGGTTCGGTGCGGGGCCACAGAGTGCTGTAGACGCCGGTGTAGTCCTTGTGCCGGGACAGGAAGTCCTTGACGTCGTCGTAGCCGGAGATCTGCACGGCGTCCAGGTTCTCCGAGTACGCGACCGGGCACTCTTGGCGGTCGAGGGCCAGCTGAGCCCACGGCTCGTCGAGTTTCGCGTTGTAGGGATCGAATCGTGGCCCGCCCATGTCAGTTCACCCTCCGGTCCAGCCCGGCCCAGTACGGCTCGCGCAGCTCGCGGCGCAGGATCTTGCCGATGCCGTTGCGCGGGATCACCGAGATGGCTTCGAACCTGGTCGGGATCTTGTAGTCGGCGATCAGGTCGCGCAGGAACCCGCGCAGCTCGCGCGGCGAGACCTCGCTGCCCTGCTCGGGAACCACGAAGGCCAGCACGGCCTCGCCCCACCGGTCGTCCGGGACCCCGATGACCGCGGCGTCGGCCACCGCGGGGGACTTGTGCAGGGCGTTCTCGATCTCGGCCGGGTAGATGTTCTCCCCGGCCCGGATGATCATGTCGTTGACCCGGTCGCTGAGGTAGATGTAGCCCTCGGCGTCGATGTGGCCGACGTCGCCGGTGTGGATCCAGCCATCCCGCAACGTTTTCGCGGTCGCGTCCGGCCGCCCGAAGTACTCGACCATGTGTGCCGGGGTACGCAGGCAGATCTCGCCCACGGAACCCGGCGGCAGCTCGTTTCCGGACTGGTCAACGACTTTCGCCGCGAACCCGGGGTAAGGCCGGCCCGCCGCGCGCAGCACGGGGTTGCCAGGCTGGTGCACTGCGGGCGGCAGGCAGGCGGCGGTGTTCCCGGTCTCCGTCAGCCCGTAGACCTGCGCCAGCTCGCAACCCATCTCGTCGATGCACCGCCGCAGCAGGGTCTCGGAGATCGGTGCGGCGCCGTAGATCACCTTCCGCAGGGTGGCGAAGGCGCTGGCGGGCCGTGCTTTCTCGTTCAGGATCATGGTCAGCAGGGCGGGCGGCGCGCACATCGTGGTGACCGCGTGCCGCTGGATCAGCTCCAGGATCGTGGCGGCCCCGATGACCGGCATCAAAACGGTTGTCGCACCGGCGTTCAGCGTCTGCACGACCCACCAGAGGCCACCGATGTGCCAGCTGGGAACGCCGACGAGGGTCGTGTCACCGGGCAGGAAGTCGACCCAGTTCTCCCCTGCCGCCTCGAGTGCGTCGGCGACCGCGAAGAACGAGCGGTGCGCGATGACCACGCCCTTGGGAACACCCGTGGTGCCACTGGTGTAGAACTGCACGACCGGGTCCTCGGGACCGGCGTCCACAGCAGCACTGTCCTCTGTGTACGCGATGTCCTCGGCGATCAGGACCGTGGCCGAGGTCGCGACCTTGCTGACCGCCTCGGCGAACTCCTGCTGTACCACCAGAACCGATGTGGTCGAGTCGCCGAGGATGTGCTCCAGCTCGGGTGCGGTGAAGCGCGAGCTGATCGGAACCATCACCGCGCCTGTCCGCGCGCAGGCGTACAGGAGTTCAACCAGGGCAGCGCAATCGCGGCCCAGGAAACCGACGCGGGTACCGGGACCGACGCCATGCCGTTGCAGCGCTGCGGCCAGATGGCCACTGTTGTCGTGCAGCTCTCGGTAGGTGCGTTGTTCGGAGCCGCAGATCAGGGCGGTGTGGTCCGGGCGGGCGCCCGCGACGGTGGCGAGCTGTCGTGCCAAGGTGTTCATAGCGCTCCTGCCGTGGTGTGCAAGGAGTCCGTTGGCCAGTAACGTTCTCGCCGGAACTCCGGGGTGGGCTGCCGACTGCGGCGGGCGGCCGCTTCGGGTGCGGGTTCTTCGATGATCACGTGCGCGTTCGTCCCGCTGATGCCGTAGGACGAGACGGCCGCACGGCGTGGGCCTTCCCGCTGCGGCCAAGGCATCGCGGTGTCGACCAGGCGGAGGTTCGCGGTGTCCCAGTCGATGTTGGCCGCGGGCGTGGACGCGTACAGCGAGGGCGGGACGATCCCGTGCCGCATTCCCATGGCCATCTTGAGGATCCCGGCCAGGCCGCCGGGCATCTGGGTGTGGCCGAGGTTGGACTTGACCGAGCCGATCAGCAGCGGGCTGTCCCGGGGGCGGCGGGCGCCGTACGCCTCGGCGAGGGCCGCCGCCTCGACCGCGTCGCCGAGCTGGGTGCCGGTGCCATGGCCTTCGACCGCGTCGACGTCCGTGGGCGCCAGCCGGGCGGCCGACAGGGCGGCCTCGATGGCCTGCCGCTGGGACGCCGTGCTCGGCATTGTCAGGCCCGGCCCGGCGCCGACCTGGTTGATCGCCGACCCCCGGATCACCGCGAGGGCAGGCAGTTCGGTGCGCTCGTGGTCGGCCATTCGTTGCAGCACGAGGACGGCGACGCCTTCGGACAGGCCCCAGCCGTTGGCCCCCTCGGCGAACGAGCGGCACCGCCCTTCCGGTGAGAGCACGCCCTGGCGCCGGGAGAACTCGAACATCGCCGGGGAGGACGCCACCGCGGCGGCGGCCACCAGCGCGAGATCGCACTCACCGTTGCGCAACGCCGACACCGCTTGGTGCAGGGCAACGAGACCGGACGAGCACGCAGTGTCCACAGTGAACGCCGGGCCGTGGAATCCATACGTGTAGGCGAGACGTCCGGCGGCGAGACCGACCGAGCTGCCCAGCATCAGGTGGTCCAGACCCGACTCCGGGACCAGGTGGCGCCTGCTGTAGTAGAAGTCGTTGTACATCATGCCCGCTAACACCCCGGTCCGGCTGCGGCGCAGCGACCGGATCCCGCAGC
>CBIMJO010000325.1:0-8503 GCA_966244135.1 uncultured Actinocrispum sp.
CACTCGCCGTCGTCGACAACCGCGTGTTCTCGTTCGCGTCCGGCGGCCCCTCGATCAGGACGCAGTCGGGCTTGAGTTCCTCCAGCGCACGCTTGAGGATCTGCACCCCAAACTTCTCGTCGTCGTTGTTAGTTTGCACCTTGTCCAGCGCGCCCAGCGCGTTGATCAGCGCCACGCCGCCGCCGGGCACGATGCCCTCCTCCACCGCCGCCCGCGCCGTCGACAGCGCGTCCTCGACCCGGTGCTTCTTCTCCTTCAGCTCCGGCTCGGTCGCCCCGCCAACCTTCAGCACCGCCACGCCGCCGGCCAGCTTGGCCAGCCGCTCCTGCAGCTTCTCGCGGTCGTAGTCCGAGTCGCTCTTCTCGATCTCGGCGCGGATCTGGTTGACCCGGCCCTGGATCGCCTCGGCGTCGCCGGCACCCTCGACGATGGTGGTCTCGTCCTTGGTCACGGTGACCTTGCGAGCCTTGCCCAGCAGGGTGATGTCGGCGTTGTCCAGCTTGAGGCCCACGTCCTCGCTGATGACCTGGCCACCGGTCAGGGTGGCCATGTCCTGCAGCATCGCCTTGCGGCGGTCACCGAAGCCCGGGGCCTTGACGGCGACGGACTTGAAGGTGCCGCGGATCTTGTTCACGACCAGGGTCGCCAGGGCCTCGCCCTCGACGTCCTCGGCGATGATCAGCAGCGGCTTGCCGGCCTGCATGACCTTCTCCAACAGCGGGAGCAGGTCCTTGACCGACGAGATCTTGGAGCCGAACAGCAGGATGTACGGATCCTCGAGGATCGCTTCCTGGCGCTCGGGGTCGGTCACGAAGTAACCGGAGATGAAGCCCTTGTCGAAGCGCATACCTTCGGTGAGCTCCAGCTCGAGCCCGAGGGTGTTGCTCTCCTCGACGGTGATGACGCCTTCCTTGCCGACCTTGTCCAGCGCCTCGGCGATCAGCTCGCCGATCGTGGTGTCGGCGGCGGAGATGGAGGCCGTGGCAGCGATCTGCTCCTTGGTCTCGATCTCCTTGGCGACCTTGTGCAGCTGCTCGGTGACGGCCTCGACGGCCTGCTCGATGCCGCGCTTGAGCGACAGCGGGTCGGCACCGGCGGCCACGTTGCGCAGGCCCTCGCGAACGAGCGCCTGGGCGAGCACGGTGGCGGTGGTGGTGCCGTCGCCGGCTACGTCATCGGTCTTCTTGGCGACCTCTTTGACGAGCTCGGCCCCGATCTTCTCCCACGGGTCCTCGAGCTCGATCTCCTTGGCGATGGAGACGCCGTCGTTGGTGATGGTCGGCGCGCCCCACTTCTTCTCGAGCACGACGTTCCGGCCCCTCGGACCGAGCGTCACCTTGACGGCGTCGGCGAGGGTGTTCAGGCCGCGCTCGAGTCCGCGGCGCGCGTCCTCGTCAAACGCGATCAGTTTGGCCATTGCGGTGTGTCCTCCGCCTGCTTATCTACGTTTTGGGCGCCATGAGGGCGTGCCTCACAGCGGAACACGGTGCTGGCCAGGTGCGGTGCCCGCGACGGACGACCAGGGGGTACCGGATCTCACCGTCCCGACCTAGCACTCCACTCTACTGAGTGCTAACACGTGTTTAGCACTCGACCTCACCGAGTGCAAGAAACGCAGGTCAGGGGCCGGTTGGCAGACCCGTCAAGTTGGACGGCAGGGTCTTGTGCGAGCTCGTCGAGCGGGGTGAGGACCCTGAGGACCCCGTGCCGCCGGTGCGCGGGTCGACCGAGATGCCGGGGTTCGGCGAGCTGGGCGACTGGCCGGGGTCGCCGCCGCCGTTGGCGAACACCAGGATCACCACGACGATCACGGCGATGGCGAGCACGCCGACGATCACCGGCACCAGCCAGCGCTTGCCGCTGGAGGTGCTGGTCTTCTCCGCGGTGAAGGCGCTCGACCCGACCGGGACCGGCGGCCGCACCCGGTGGAACTCACCGGGGCCGGACGGCGGCGGGCCCATCGGCCGCTGCTGGGGGTGCTGCTGCGCGTACGCCACCGGCGCCGGCCGCGGCGTCTCCTGGCGGGGCGCCTGGGACAACGCCTGGCGCGCGGCCGCGACCAGCTCCTTGCAGGTGGCGTACCGGACCTTGGGGTCCTTGGCCATGCCGCGCCGGATCACCTCGTCGATCCCGCCGGGCAGCGCCACCAGGCCGGTGACCGCGGGCGGGTCGAGGTTCAGGTGGCCCTGGATGACCTCGGGCACCTTGCCCTGGAACGGCGGCCGCCCGGTCAGGCAGGCGAACAGCACGCAGGCCAGGGAGTACGCGTCGGTCCGCGCGTCCACCGGCTCACCGCGCAGGTGCTCGGGGGCCGCGTAGGTGGGCGAACCGAGGAAGTCGCCGCTGCGCGTCCGGTGACCGGTCGCGCCGCGGCGGGTCAGGCCGAAATCCGCCAGGTAGACGTGCTCGGTGGAGGTCTCCCGGGAGGTCACCAGCACGTTCGCCGGCTTGACGTCCAGGTGCACCAGGCCGCGGTCGTGCAGCGTGTCCAGCGCCTCGGCGACCTGCCCGAGCAGCGACAACGTCCGCTCGACGGTCAGCGGGCCGTCCTTGATCAGCGAGGCCATGTCGGCGCCGTCAACCAGCCGCATGGCGATGTACAGCAGGCCGTCGACCTCACCGAAGTCGTACAGCGGCACGACGTTGGCGTGGTCGATCGCCGAGGTGTTGCGGGCCTCGTCGACGAACCGTTCGCGGAACTCCGCGTCCTCACCGAGGTGCTCGCCGATGACCTTGAGCGCGACCTTCCGGCCCAGCCGGACATCGGTCGCCTTGTACATGACGCTCATGCCACCCCGGCCGAGCACCCCGTCAATGCGGTAATGCCCGAGGCGACGCCCGGTGAGGTCCTCCGACACGCAGCGCAGCCTAACGTTCGCCGCGCGGCTCGCGCGGCCGGTTCCACACAACCTGTGCTTAAGCCAACGCGGCGGCCATCACCGACGGCTTGCGGGTCTGGGTCAGCACCTGGCCGGGACCGGCCACGTCCATCAGCAGGCCCTCACCCGTTCGCAGGGACTGCGGCAGGGACTGGTTCACCGCGCGCAACCGGGTCTGCACGCCCTCGGAGTACGCCACCAGCCCGGCCGGCGAGACGGTGATCGCGGCCCCGGCCTCCAGGTTCACCACATCCAGCGCTCCGACCGAGGTCAGCACCAGTGCGCCCTGCCCGTTGATGTACTCGAGGAAGCCCTGCTCGGTGCCGAACATCGGGCGGAACCCCGGCCAGGCCGGGTCCATCCGGATCATGCTCGACGCGGCCAGCCAGTTCCCGCGGGCCACGCACCAGCCGCCGGTCCCCTCCAGCTCCAGCGTGTACACCTCGCCGGGCAGCGATGGCGCCACATCCACCCAGCCGCCCTCGGCGGGCGCGGTGAACGTGGCCGGCTGGCTCCTGCGGACCCGGCCACCGCCTCTGGGCCGCACGTCGATGATCACCCCGAAGCTCGCCGCGAGCATCGCCTCGTAGTTGGCCTGGACCACCTCGCCGGGGGCCAGAACCAGCCGTGCGACCCCGAATGCCGGCGTATGACGGGTTCGGACCTGCAACGTTCCCCCCGGGCTTCGTCAACTCGTGCGGCCGTGAGCAGTGTCCCATGCGATATGTCATCACCCGGTCAGACGAGGCAGGATGCATCCGTGCCGAACACAGCGACCAGACTCCGCAGCGTCGAGGACTACCGCGCGACCGTGGCAGCGCTCGTGGGTGAGCTGCCGGGCAGGCAAGTCCCGGTGGCCGAGTGCCTCGGGCTCGTGCTCACCGACGACGTGACGGCGCCGGTCTCGCTGCCGCCGTTCGACAACTCCGCCATGGACGGGTATGCCGTGCGGTCGGTGGACGTGGTCGGCGCGAGCGAGGACACCCCCGTCGAACTGCCCGTTCCCGAGGACATCCCGGCGGGCCGGCCGGACGTGGTGCCGCTGCTGCCGGGCACCGCGCACCGGATCATGACCGGCGCCCCGCTGCCGCCCGGCGCCGACTCGGTGGTGCAGGTGGAACTGACCGACTCCGGCGTGCAGCAGGTGCGCGTGTTCGCCCCGGTCGGCGTCGGCACGCACATCCGGCGGACCGGTGAGGACGTCACCGAGGGCACGGCCGTGCTGGCCAAGGGCACTGTGCTGGGACCCCAGCAGCTGACGTTAGCGGCCGCGCTGGGCATCACCACGCTGCCGGTCCGGCCGCGGCCGCGCGTGCTGATCCTGTCCACCGGGTCGGAGCTGGTCGCGGCCGGCCAGCCGCTCGCGCCCGGGCAGATCTACGAGTCGAACAGCACGTACATCGCCGCGGCGGTGCAGGAGATCGGCGGGATCGCGCACGCGCTGCGGTTCGTGCCGGACGATGTTGATGCATTGCATGCCGCCCTGGCGTCACATGTCGAGGATCACGATCTGCTCATCACCTCCGGCGGGGTGAGCGCGGGCGCGTACGAGGTCGTCAAGGACGCGCTGCGCGGTGAGGGCGTCGAGTTCGTGCGGGTCGCGGTGCAGCCCGGCGGGCCACAGGGGTACGGCCGCTACCGCGGCATCCCGGTGCTCACGCTGCCCGGCAACCCGGTCAGCGCGGCGCTGTCGTTCGAGATCTTCGTCCGGCCCGCTTTGCTTGCCGCGCTTGGACATCCGCAGGCCGGCCGCAAGCGCTTGCGGGCCCAGGTGGCCGGTGCGATGCGTTCGCCCGCGGGCCGTCGTCAGTACCGTCGCGGCTACTACGACGAGGGGTCGGTGCAGGCGGTGCCGGTCGGGGGTGCGGGGTCGCACCTGCTGGCCGCGTTCGCCCAGTCGAACTGCCTGATCGAGATCCCGGAGGACGTCACCGAGGTCGCGGAGGGTGACGAGGTCGAGCTGGTCATGCTCACTCCGTGACAACCCGCGCACAAAGAGCCATTGATCCCACCTTTACCTGGTCATAGACTCGCAGGTAGCGGGAATTTCACGTGGGTAAACCGATCGGTGCCGGTGCATCAGTCGGGGGATGCACCGGCACCGGTGTCTGGGGATCGGGCAGACTTGATGCGCACCACCACCCGTCGTGGATCCAGGAAAAGGCTGCAGTGACTTCATCCCCTGAGCGCCAGGGCGCTCACCTCGTCGAGTTGGCCCGCGGCATCGTGCCGCCGATGAACCCGGCCGGCCGGCCGTTCGTGCTCGCCGCCGCGGTCCTCACCCTGCTGCTGCGCCGGATCGCCCGGCCGCTCGGTGTCGCAGGGGCCGTGCTGACCGGCTGGACCGCGTGGTTCTTCCGCGAGCCCAAGCGGGTCACGCCGTCGCGCGCCGGTATCGCGGTCGCGCCCGCCGACGGGACGGTCTCGCACGTCGCGGAGGCGGTGCCACCGGCCGAGCTCGAGCTGGGCGACGAGCCGATGACCAGGGTCAGCGTGTTCCTGTCGATCTTCGACGTGCACGTCCAGCGGGTGCCGGCCAACGGCGAGATCCTGCGCAAGGTGTACCGGCCGGGCAAGTTCCTGTCCGCCGACCTGGACAAGGCCAGCGAGGACAACGAGCGCAACACCCTGCTGCTGCGCACCGTCGAGGGGCACCAGCTGGTGGTCGTGCAGATCGCCGGGCTGGTCGCGCGGCGGATCGTGTGCCACGTGGACGAGGGTGAGAAGGTCAGCGCCGGGGCGACCTACGGGCTGATCAGGTTCGGCTCGCGGGTGGACCTGTACGTGCCGCGCGGCAGCCGGATCCTGGTCGAGGCCGGGCAGAAGACGATCGGCGGGGAGACCGTGCTCGCCGAGCTGCCGGGCTCGGGGGGCTGAGGCGATGGCGGCGCGCACCGCGCCCGGCGTCCGGCTGCTGCCCAACGCCATCACCGTTCTCGCGATGTGCGCGGGCCTGTCGGCCGTGCAGTTCGCGTTGAACGACAACTACCCGGCCGTGCTGGCGTCCCTGGTGGCAGCGGCCATTTTGGACAGTCTGGACGGCCGGATCGCGCGGTTGCTGGACGCCACCAGCAAGATGGGCGCGGAGCTGGACTCGCTGTCCGACGCGATCGCCTTCGGCGTGGCCCCGGCCCTGGTGCTGTACCACTGGAAGCTCGGTGAGGGCGGCAACCGCCTGGGCTGGCTGTTCGCGCTGGTGTTCGCGGTGTGCATGATCCTCCGCCTGGCGCGGTTCAACACCCTCCTGGAGGACAACAACCAACCGCCGTACGCCAAGGAGTTCTTCGTCGGCGTACCGGCACCGGCGGGCGGGTTGCTGGCGTTGCTGCCGTTGATCGCCTCCCTGGAGTTCGCGGGCGACGGGTGGTGGAACAGCCAAGCGGTCGTGATGGTGTGGACGATCCTGGTGGCGGCCCTGCTGATCAGCCGGATCCCGACCCTGTCGGTGAAGAACGTCCGGGTGTCGCAACGGATGATCGTGCCGCTGCTGGTGGGAACCACACTGCTGGCGGCGGTCGTGGTGACGTATCCCATTGCGGCCCTGGGCATCGCCCTGGTGCTCTACTTGGGACACGTGCCGTATGCCGTGCGCCGCAAGCACTGGCTCGCCAACCACCCCGAAGCCTGGGACGTGCCCCCACGCGAGCGCCGGGCGATCCGCAGCCAGGCACGTCGTTTCGGCCTCCGGTCGCCGCAGCTGAGCAGGCGGGTGGCGGGCGTGGCGCGCCGGGTGCGCCTCCAACGCCGCCCGACCTCCGATCCGCATGTTCCGTGGCAGTCGTACCTGCCGCCGGAGCAGCCGCCACGGATCATCGGACCCCTGCCCAAACGGCGGAGCTGGCGCCGAATCGGCCTGCGCCGCCAACCCCGGCCACCCAGGGACAGGTAGTCATCGCACCTCGACGGATTTCCGTCGAGGTGCTTTTCCAGGGCGCCCACAAGGGTTGGAGGCTCACCCCATCCCCGCCACGCTCATCGCCGGGCTGGTGCTCATCGTCATCTTCAGTGCGCTCGCTGGGATGTCCGAATGCATCGGCGGGATCGTCGGGTTCCGGGCCGGGTGGGGTGTGGGCAACGCCCTGTTCATCGCGACCTCGCTCGCGGTGATCGTGGCCTCGGCGACGGGTGGGTTCGTCGGCGCGATCATCCTGTACGAGTCGGCGCTCGGCCTGGGCATCGCGGTCGGCCCGCTGCTCGGCGGCCTGCTCGGGAACATCAGCTGGCGCGGCCCGTTCTTCGGCGTCGCCGTGCTGATGGCCATCGCGCTGCTGGCGACCATCGTGCTGGTCGAGCCGATGCCCAAGCCACGACACAAGACCTCGATCACCGACCCGCTGAAAGCGTTGAAGCACTGAGGTTTGCTGATCATGTCGCTGACCGCGCTGTGCTACAACTGGGCCTTCTTCACGGTTCTGGGGTACGCGCCGTTCCCGATGAAGCTCGGCGCGTGTCACCGGTCGAGCGCCCGATCGCCTCGGCGGCGTACGGGTTCGTCCGGTTCATCGGCGGCGGCCTGGCCCCGTTCGCGCCGGCAAGCTGGTCGAGGCCACGAACATCCACGTCCCGTTCTTCATCGGCGCCGCGGCCCCGCTGGTCGGGATCGGCATCCTTTCGTTGGCCCGCAAGGAACTCGCCGAGGCCGAGAAGGTACAGGCCGAGTCGCACGAAGCCCCGCGAAGCGACGACTACGGCAACGTGGTCGTGGCCGCGATCGACGACTCCCCGCACGCCGGGGCCGTGGTCGACATGGCCGCCCGCCTCGCCGCCCGCGACAACCGGACCGTCCACGTCGTGCACGTCCGCGAGGACGCGGCCGAGATCGGTGAGGACCCGGCGCAGGCCGAAGCCCTGGTTCAGGCCCAGGTCGCCCCGCTCGAGAACGCCGTCGGCAAGGTCCTCACCGGCACCACCGCGCACGGTGACGTGGGCCTGCCGTTCGCCGAGTACGCCAACGAGCACGGCGCCCGGGTGATCGTGATCGGCGCGCCCAGCCACGGCGGCCGGCCCGCCCTGATGGACGCGAGCGCCGGCCAGGAGCTCTGGCGGCATGCCAAGGCGCACATCATGATCGTCAACCCGGCCTACGACACCACCGGGCCGCAACCCGTAGGCTCGCATGCGTGACGTCGCCACAGATCACGCTGACCGCCCGGTTGTCACCCTCCGCCCTGGACACCCGCCGGGGAGTCGTCCGGCTGCACCCTGAGGTGCTCGACGCCCTGGGCCTGCGGCAATGGGATGCCGTCCGGCTGACCGGGGCGCGGATCAGCGCCGCGCTGGCCGCCGAGAGCGACAACCTGCCGGGTGTGGTGCTGATGGACGACATCACGCTGACCAACATCGGCATCGTCGAGGGCTCCGAGGTCGTGATCACGCCGGTGGACGTGGCCGCGGCCAGGTCGATCACGGTCGCCGGATCGCGGCTCGCGTCCACCTCGCTCACCCCGCAGACCCTGCGGCTGGCGTTGATGGGCAAGGTGTTCACCGTCGGTGACGCGGTCTCGCTGCTGCCCCAGGACCTGGCTCCGCCGCCCGGCGCCGACGTGATCGCCGCCCGCCAGCGGCTGTCCACCGCGATCGGCATGACCTGGACGAACGAGCTGATCACCATCACCGGCGCCGAT
>CBIMJO010000326.1:0-8480 GCA_966244135.1 uncultured Actinocrispum sp.
CGGCGCCTGCGCTCCAGCGGCAGGCTGCTGACCTCGGCGCCGCCGATCGTCACCTCGCCCTCGTCGGGTGCGTTCACCCCGGCCAGCAGGCGGCCCAGGGTGGACTTGCCCGCGCCGGACGGGCCGACGATCATCAGCCGCTCACCCTCCACAATGTCCAGGTCGATCCCGTGCAGGATCTCCCGGCCCCTGGTGTAGGCGAACTTCGCGTCGCGCACCTTGATGTGCGTGCCGGCCGGCCGGGCGTCTGCGTCTCCCTCGTCGGGCCGGATCCGTTGCACACCAAGGATTCGCCGCAGGGCCGCATTGCCGACCTGCAACTCGTCCAGCCAGCCGAGCACCTCACCCAACGGCTCGGCCATCGCGCGGGCGTACAGCACGACCGCGGTGATCTCGCCCAGCCCGGCCAGGCCGTTGGTGTACGCGAGGCCGCCGATCAGCAGGATCGCCGCGATCGGCAGCAGGTAGGCCACGTCGAGGGTGGCAAGGAACGTCGACCACAGCTTGCTGCAGTAGTTCTCGACGTCGATCGCCTTGTCCAGCACCCGGTCGTTGGCGCCGACCCGCTTCTCGCGCAGCCGCAAGGCTTCCACGGTCCGGCCGCCTTCGGCCGTCTCGTGCGTGTTGGTGTGCACGTCCGCCCACAACGCCAGCGCTTCCTGGTACTTGGGCAGCACCTTCGGCCGGTACCAGCGCGCCGCGGCGATCATGACCGGGACCGCGATCAGCATGCCCAGCGCCACGATCGGCGAGGTGATCACCATCGCGACCGCGGTCAGCGCGACCGTCACGGATGCGATGGTGATCTCCGGCGCGGCCTGCCGCAGGCCCTCGTCGAGTTTGTCCACATCGGACGTCGCCCGGCTCAGCAGGTCGCCGGTGCCGGCCGACTCCACGGTCGACAACGGCAGCTGAACCACGTGCCGGACCATGCCTTCGCGGGCCTCGGCGAGCAGCTTCTCGCCGAACACCGCGGCCCGCATCCGGGCCCAGCCCTGCAACACGGCGTGCAGGGCGAGCACGGCGACGAACACCAGCACGGTGACGTCGATCCGCCAGGTCGTCGTGCCCGCGACCACGGCGTCCACCAGGTCACCCAGCAGCTGCGGGCCGACCAGGCCGACGATGGTCGCGATGCCGAACAGCGACATCATCCCGAGGAACGCGCCACGGTTGGCCGTGGTCACCCGCCAGAGCCAGGCCCGGACGTCCCGCCGCTCCGCCAACGGAAGTGTTGCGGTCATGACGTATAGGCCTTGTACACAGGCTGTATGCGCGTTGTACTCATGCGGTATGCACCTTGTCCGCCACTCGTTTCCACAGTGGACTTTGGCTGAGCACGATGGTGGTACGGCCGCGCCGCAGCTCGGCCACCCGCTCGACGATCCGGGCCTCGGTGTGCGCGTCCACCGCCGAGGTCGGCTCGTCCAGCACGAGGACGTCCGCGTCGAAGCTGAGCGCACGGGCCAGCACCATCCGCTGACGTTGTCCCCCGGACAAGGTCCGGCCGCGTTCGGCGAGGTGCTCGTCGACGCCGTTCTCCAGGCCGTCGACCACATCCATGGCGTCGGCGACCCACAACGCCGTGCGCAGGTCCACCGACCGGCCCATGTCGATCTCGTCGGCCAGCCGCCCGGAGAACAGCAGATCCTGGTTGTGCGCCACCAGGATCCGGGCGCGCACCTCGTCGAGGTCCACGTCCTTCAGGGCGACGCCACCGGCGGTGACATCGGCGTCGACGTACCGGCCGAGCCGGTCCGCCAGCTCCGGGTCCGCACCCGTGATGACGGTCAACTCGCCTGCGGCACAGTCGATTCCGCCCTCGCGCAGGCCGAACGACCCGGCCGGGAGCGGCTGGGGATCGGCCGGGGAGGTGAGCGTGGGCGTCAGGCTGACGATCGCGCAGGCACGTGCGGCGGCGACGCGGGCCTCGTTGAACCGGTGCACCGCCTCTCCGACGACCCCGACCGGCACGTTCAGGAACGCCGAAACCCCGAAGAAGGCAACGAGTTCACCGACCGAGATGTCCCCGGCCAGCGCCAGCCGCGCACCCAGCCAGGTCACCAGCGCGATGACCAGCCCAGGCAGCAGCAGCGCCACACCGGCGATCCACGAGTCCATCTTGCCCGCGGCCACACCGGCCTGGCGGACCCGCTGGCTCACCTCGGCGAACCGCGCGGTGAACTGCCGTTCGCCGCCGATCCCGCGCAGAATCCGCAGGCCCGACACGATGTCCGCGGCAACGGCGGTCGCCGTGCCGACTTCCTCGCGGTGCGCCTCGGTGCGTTTCTGCAACGGCTTGAGCAGCGGCATGAAGCCTAGCGTCGCCAGCGGAATGCCCAGCAGGACAACGAGTCCGAGCGTGGGTGAGGTGCCGATCAACGTGATCGCCACGACGATGAACGCCACGACCGACCCGGTGAGCCGGCCGGCGACCTCCATCACCCCGGCGATGCTGTGCAGGTCGGACGCGCCGACCGCGACGATCTCGCCGGTCTTGATCTTCTGTGGCAGCGCCGCGCCCAGGCCGGTCGCGTGCCTGATCACGGTGTTCTGCAGGATTCGCGCGCTGCTGAACCACGCCTGGTCGCCGCAGCGCGTCAGCATGTACGTACTCGAGGAGAGCACCACGCCGAGCGCCAGCAACACAACGATCCACAACAGCAGCGCGGACGTGTCCCGGGCGGCGATGCCCTGGTCGATGGCCTCACCAATGGCCAACGGCACCAAGGCGAGCGGAACCATCCACAGGGAACCGAACAACATGGCCAGCAGCAGTGGCCTCTTCGCGCCTCGCGCGATCCACCACAGGAACCTCAGTGGTGTCTTGGGAGCGGTGCTGAGTCAATAGTGGTGCATACCGGGCAAGCTACCCCGCGCGCCCGGTCGAAGCCATGCAATTAAGCTCGTCCCGTGCCGACCCTCACTGAGTATCCGCAGGTAGCCGCCGGGAAAGTGCGCGAGCTGTACGCCGTGGACGACGACCACCTGCTGCTGGTCGCATCCGACCGCATCTCCGCGTACGACTACGTGCTGCCGACGACCATCCCGGACAAGGGCCGCGTGCTCACCGCGATGAGCGTGTTCTGGTTCGAGCTGCTCGGCGGGCGCAACCACCTGGTGTCGTGGGACGACCCCCGGATCCCCGAGTCGGTGCGCGGCCGGGCGCTGGTGGTGCGGCGGCTGGAGATGCTGCCGGTCGAGTGCGTGGCCCGTGGGTACCTGACCGGGTCGGGCCTGATCGACTACAAGAAGACCGGGTCGGTGTCCGGCGTTGACCTGCCGCCGGGGCTGGTCGAGGCGTCGAAGCTGCCGGAGCCGATCTTCACGCCGTCGACCAAGGCCGAGGTGGGCGAGCACGACGAGGCGATCGACTTCGACGCAGTGGTCTCGCTCGTCGGTGCTGAGGTGGCCGCGAAGTTGCGGGACGCCACGGTCTCGATCTACACACGGGCCGCGGAGCACGCTTTGTCGCGGGGCATGATCCTCGCGGACACCAAGTTCGAGTTCGGCCTGGACGCCGATGGCGAAATCGTTCTCGCCGACGAGGTGCTGACGCCGGATTCATCCCGTTACTGGGCGGTTGACGGGTATTCCGAGGGGGTCGTTCAGCCCGCTTTCGACAAGCAGCTCGTGCGCGACTGGCTCACTTCCCCGGCATCGGGCTGGGACCGTCACTCCGGTGACGAGCCGCCGTCGCTGCCCGCTGACGTGGTCGAACGCACCCGGGCACGTTACATCGAGGCGTACGAGCGAGTCTCGGGCCGGTCATTCACCGACTGGGCCTAGTCATCCTTTCGTGAATTCGGCCAAATGGCGCTGGTTCGTTACCCGGTGGACAGGCATGCGCCATTCGGCTGATTTGTCATGGTGTGGTGTCCGCGCGTCTGGTGGTTTCGCTGTCCGGGATCGGGATCCGGACCCTGCACCGCTGCGTGGAACTGGCTGGAGAGCTGGACCTTCGGGGGGTCTCGCTCTCGCTGTTGTTCACGCCGCGGGTCGCGGGGTCGGAGCAGCACCCAGCGGTTGTGGATTGGGTGCGGCAGCGGCGCGCTCGAGGTGACGCGCTGCTGCTGCACGGATTCGACCACACCGCCCGCCGCAAACCCGAGTTCGGCACCCTGCCCGCGCACGAGGCCGGCCTGCGTCTGACGGCAGCCAACCGGTGGCTGGAGCGGATGGGCTTCGAGGGAGTCGACGGCTTCGCGCACCCCACCGCCTCGCCCGGCACGCTGACCGCGTTGCGCACCAAGGGGTTCGTGCTGTGCGCGGAGTCGGCGCGGGTGCACGACCTGCGCAACGGCGTCGTCCACAAGGGACGGTCGCACGGGCTTTCCTATGGCGAGCGGGTGGAGACCTGGTCCTGCTTCGCGCTGGTGCTGAGCGTCGCCCGGGCCGCTCGCCGCGGCGGCCTGGTCCGGTTGTCCGTTGACGCCGCCGACCTCTCCCGCCCTGGTCCGCGCCGCGCGATCCTCGACGCCATCGACATCGCCACGCACCACGGCGCGGAGCCCATCACATATCATGGGGTTACCCAACGATTGGGTGTTCCCATCGGTTAGGGTCGGGTCCCATGGACCTCAGCCAGGTGCGCCTGATCACCGACGACTTCCCCGCGATGTACCGGTTCTACAAGGACGTCATCGGCCTCAAACCCCAGTTCGAGACCGAGACCGGCCCCTACGTCGCCTTCAAGCCCGACCTCGGCAGCGCCCTGTCCCTGCACTCCCGCACCGAGCTCTCGGCGGTCATCCCCGACCTCCGCCCCCACGGCGGCGACAACGCCCTGATCTCCCTGCGCGTCGACGACCTCGACACCTACATCGCCGCGCTGCCGGTCCCCACCACGTCGCCGGTGATCCTGGACGAGCGCATCAAGGTCGCCTATCTCCGCGACCCCGAGGGCAACCTCCTCGAGCTCCAGCAGTGGCTGGTCACCCGCTCCGGCGCGCCCGTCCCGCCCGCGCAGTAGCTACTTCTTCTTGGCGGGCAGGGAACGGGCGAAGCCGACGCCGCGCGTGACCCACTTCTTCAGCTGGGTGGCGGTGCGGACGGCGGCGGGGTCGACGCGGAGCCAGCCGGTCATCTCGCGGCCGCGCATGACCATGGGGAAGACGTTCTTGTCGTCGATCAGGGCATCGCCGTCCTCGGGGGCGACCCGGACCAGCAGCCCGCCCTGGCCGCTGGCCGCCACCGACATGTTCCCGTTGATCAGGAACGCCAGCCCGCCGAACATCCGCTGCTCGGCGAGCCCTTTCTCGCCGGCCACCAGCTCGCGGACGCGGTCGGCGAGGTGCTCGTCATAGGCCATCGCAGGATCATCCCTCCCGCATCGCCCCAGCTCAACTCAACTGATGGTGGTGGGTTCGCCTTCGGTGAGGACGCGGACGGTCGTCTCCTTCGGGCCGAGGTCGGCGAGGCGGCTGGTGAACAGCTGCGGCAGGGTGGTGACGGCCATGTGGATGGGGATGGCGATGCGGGGCTTCACCATCCGGAGGTAGTCGACGGCCTCGCTGAGCTTCTGCCAGGGCGCGGCCGCGGGGATGCCGAGCACGTCGATGGTCTGCTCGGGGCGGAAGAACGAGTCGCCCGGGTGGTAGAAGGCGCCGTCGTCCAGGACGTAGCCGACGTTCGGCGGCACCGGCACTTCCGGGTGGATGACGGCGTGGTTGCCGTTGACGGCGTTGACCTGGGTGGAGCCGACGGTGAGGGTCTCGCCCGGCAGCGCCACGCGGGCGGTGAGGCCAAGGGCGGCAACGGTTTCCGCGGACGCGGGGTCGGTGATCAGCTCGACGCCGGGGTTGGCCGCGACCAGCGCGGGCAGCCGGTCCGGGTCGAGGTGGTCGGGGTGCTGGTGGGTGATGAGGATCGCGGTCAGCTCCCGCACGTCCTCGAACCCCTGGGAGAACGTGCCCGGGTCGAACAGCAGCCGGGTGTCGCCGGTCTCGGCCAGCACGCATGAGTGTCCATAGTGGACGAACTGCATCGTCGGTCCCTTCGGGTCGGTCCTGCCGCCGACATTACGCCGTCGCCGACACGAGTTCATCGCCGAGCGGGCTGCGCTGGTACTGCACGCTGCGGCCCGCCCGGTGCCCGTGCAAAAGCCCCGCGGCGGACAAGGCGGTCAGATGCTCGGAAACCGTGCTCGGCGCCACCCCGAACCGCGCGGCCAGCACGGTCGTGCTCGCGGGTGAACCCAAGGAGCGCAACAACAACGCCTTCGTCCGCCCGATCACGCCCGCCAGCGCGTCGGCCGACGGCGGCGGCACGTCCTCCCACAACGTCGCCGTCCCACGAGCCGGGTACACAAGGGACGGTTGCCAGGGCGGGACCGTCATCATGCCGAGCCCGGTAGCGAATACGCTTGGCACCAGCTGCAAACCGCGGGAGTCGAGCCGCAGGGTCATGCTGAACCGGGTGGGCACGAGAATGCGCGGCCCGTCGACGGTGACGCCCGCATGGATCCCGGTCAGCACGGCCGCGAGCCCGCCTGACCCGAACTGGCGCCGCCGGTAGTCGTGGTCGGCGTCCAGGATCGCCCGGATCCGCGGCCACAGCGGCGCGATGAACGTGTCCCAGCATTCGCGCATCTGAGTGGCGAGCACATCGCGTGCCACCGCGGGATCGAGCTCGGGCACATCCCGCCCGGCGACCGACATCCCGATCTCCAAGGCGACCTGCTCGAGCGGCGTGGCCCGGACCGCGGCGAGCTGCGCCTCGACCGTGGTGGCGGTCGGCGGGCTGAGAAAGTCCGGGAAATAGACGTCCCCGGTGATCAGTTCGACCAGCTCGGGCGCGTCCAGGCGATGGCGGTTGGCCGTTGCCCATCGGGCATGAACCGGCGAACGCCCCGGCCGGCTGAGAATCCGCACGGCATGCAGGACCTCCTCCAGCGGCGAGATCCCCAGCCGGATGTGGTTGGCCCCCACCTCGCCAGGCACGACCTCGATCACGACACGCCTCCGTGGATTCGGGTATAGCCGAATCAGTGTCGCACTGGGGGCGCTGAGCCGCACGGTCAGCGGCATGAACCGGGGTTTCTGGCAGTGGCTGGTGGCGGCTCAGTTCGTGCGGTTGCCGTCGATGATGGCGCCGTTGGCGTTCGCCGTCCTGGCGACGCAGGTGACGGGGTCGTACCGGCTCGGTGGGCTGATGATGGCCGTGTTCGTGGCGTCCGAGGTGGTCGCGGCAGGGCCGGTCGGGCGGTTGCTCGATCGGGTGGGGGTCGCGCGCGGGCTGCGGGTGTTGCTGGTGTTGTGCGCGGCCGCGTTGTGCGGGCTGTTGATAACCATTCCGGTGGTCATGGTGGTGTTCACGGCGCTCGCGGGGGTGCTCGGCGGTGGGATGTCCGGCGCGATCCGGGCGCTGCTGGCGAACACCGTCGGCGACAACATGGAACGAGCGGTCTCGATCGACGCCATGGTCATCGAGGTCGTCGTGGTCGCCGGGCCGTTGCTGGTCGCCGTGCTCGGGCCGGTCGGCGGCATTCTGGGGATGGCCGGGTCCTACCTGATTGGCGCATTGCTTGTCCCTCAGGCAACGGCAACGAAGAAACACGGCCCGCGCCCGCCGCTCGGGTCGATCGCGAAATGGCTGGCCTGTGCGTTCGCGTTCGGCCACCTGCTCAGCACCATCGAGGTGGCGTCGTTGCCCCTCGGGCAACGTCTGGGCGGCGGACCGGCCACCGCGGTGATCGTCGTAGCGGTGTTGACGGCCGCCAGCATCACGGGCGCGGCGGTCTACGGCTGGCGACGCCCGGAGCTGCCTCCGGCGCTGTTCCTGGCCGGGATGGCGATAGGCGCGGTCCTGGTCGGGCTCGGCGAGAACTGGCCTGTGCTGATAGCAGGACTCGTGACTGTAGGTATCTGTACGGGCCCGTTAAACGCGACCATGTCCCTGCAGCTGCAACGGACACTGCCGGAGGAACGACGTGCGGAGGGCTTCGGCCTCGTCTTCACCGCACAGGCGTCCGGCTTCGCGCTGGGCTCACTCTCGGTGTCCGCCCTCCCGCTCGCGTTCGCCCCGGTCATCGCCGCCGGCCTGGCGTTGCTCGTCAGTGCTCTGGTGCCCGTCGCCAAGCCGGTTACTGTCGAGTAGCCTCACGGTCAGGCAACCAGGAGGCGCACATGACGACCGTGCAGTCCGCAACGGAGACCTTCGACTCGTTGAACCCGGCGACCGACGAGGTGGTCGGCAGTTACCCGGTGCACACCGAGGAAGACGTCGCGGCCGCGGTGGCGCGAGCCCGTGCGGCGTCGAAGTGGTGGAACTCGCTCGGCTTCGACGGCCGCGCCGAGCGGCTGACCCGCTGGAAGGGCGTGCTCACCCGCCGGGCCGCGCAGCTGGCCGAGGTCGTGCACCAGGAGACCGGCAAGCCGCACTCGGACGCGATGATCGAGCTGATCCTGGCCATCGACCACACCGCGTGGGTGGCCAAGAACGCCCGCAAGGTGCTCGGCCCCAAGCGCCGCTCGGCCGGC